>JAYEIR010000045.1:0-5532 GCA_034660135.1 Thermodesulfobacteriota bacterium | reverse complement strand
CAGGGTGATTGCGGCACAAAAGGTAACAGCTCAATAATTAGAGCGGTTTAAAAAAGGAATCGAGTGTGCCTGTCTCGTATGCCGCTAATTATTGAGCTGTTACCACAAAAGGTTGAAAGTTAATTAGTAACCGTTCACGGTTTACAGCCCTCTTTTCTCTCATCCGGTTTGAGACAAAAAAAGCGCCCACAAGGGGCGCTTTTTTTGTCTATAAGCAGTTTATTGTTAAAGTTCTTCTTCCATAATCCTCATACCGAAAAAAGAACGGTAGACAAAGATTAAGGCAATCAGGAAGAAAATGCAGGCAAGCGTCAGTTTCAGCCCAATCAACCCGCCACTCTGCATGGAAACCGCAATTTCCACAGCTAACAGGCCGAAAAGGGTCGTGAACTTGATAATCGGATTCAATGAAACAGAAGATGTGTCTTTGTACGGATCACCGACCGTATCCCCAACAACAGCAGCTTCATGCAGAGGCGTCCCATCTTCCTTCAGGTCCACTTCCACGATCTTTTTGGCATTATCCCATGCGCCGCCGGCATTGGCCATAAAAATGGCCTGGAAGAGCCCAAAAAATGCGATACCAATAAGATAGCCAATAAAGAAATAGGGATTAAAAAATGCCAGGCTCAGGGCCATAAAGAAAACGACAATAAAGATATTGATCATCCCCTTCTGGGCATAAATCGTGCAGATCTTAACAACCTCTTTACTGTCCTTCATTGATGCCGCCTCGCTGTCCAGGTCGATATTGTCCTTGATAAAAACAACTGCTCGATAGGAACCTGTTACAACGGCCTGTATCGAGGCCCCGGTGAACCAGTAAATCACAGCACCGCCCATCAAAAGGCCAAGAAAGACTTCAGGCTGAACCAGGCTCAACTTCAACACAACCGTACCAAAAACATGTTCCAGGAGAATAACGATTCCGAAGATCATCGTGGTTGCACCGACTACCGCCGTACCGATAAGCACTGGTTTGGCAGTAGCCTTAAAGGTATTTCCTGCGCCATCGGTTGCTTCGAGGTAGTGTTTTGCCTTATCAAAGTCAGGCTCAAAACCAAAGTCTTTCTTGATTTCCTTGCTGATATTGGGGAGCTTTTCGACCCTTGAAAGTTCATAGATCGATTGGGCATTGTCCGCAACAGGGCCAAAACTGTCAACTGCAATAGTTATCGGTCCCATTCCGAGAAACCCGAATGCAACCAGGCCAAAAGCAAAAACAGGCGCGGCAAACAAAAATTCCGGAGGCATCATCGCAGTTATTGAAGGATTCTTTGATACCAGATAGGCAATAAGCATCAAAACCAAAATGGCCAGACCTTCCCAGAAGGCGGAAAAGTTACCGCAAACAAGGCCGGACAGGATGTTTAGAGATGATCCGCCCTGACGGCTGCACGTCACGATTTCCTTCACATGTTGCGCATTGGTGCTTGTAAACACCTTGGTAAATTCCGGTATCAAGGCCCCTGCAATAGTACCACAACTGATAATAATTGATAAGGCCCACCATAGAGAAGTGTATGGCTCGGGAAGCCTGGAAAGCAGGACATAGCTTGCAATAAATGTTATAATTATTGAGATGATAGAAGTTATCCAGATCAGATGCGTCATAGGGGCTTCAAAGTCGAACTCTTTCTTGTCGCCGTAAGCAGCCTGGCTGATCTTGCCATTCAGAAAATATGAAAAAAGGGCGCTCAGGATCATTAAGACGCGCATGACAAAGATCCAGATGATGAGCTGTCCGCAGAGAACAGGAGCAAAAACCATTGCCAGTGCCAGGAATGCAATCAAGGCAACCCCTGTTACACCATAGGTCTCGAAACCGTCTGCTGTCGGGCCAACACTGTCTCCCGCATTATCGCCCGTACAGTCTGCTATCACGCCCGGGTTTCTCGGATCATCTTCGGGAAGTTTAAGTATAATCTTCATCAAATCGGATCCGAGATCAGCAATTTTGGTGAAGATACCACCACAGATCCTCAATATACTGGCGCCCAGGGATTCTCCGATAGCAAAACCGACAAAGCAAGGGCCGGCAAGATCTTTCGGTATAAAAGAAAGAATGCATATCATAAAGAAGAGTTCGACGCTGACAAGCAGAAGACCTACACTCATGCCGGATCTTAATGGAATAGATATAACATTGTACGGATTTCCCTTCAGGGATGCAAATGCGGATCTTGAGTTTGCCACGGTGTTGATTCGAATCCCAAACCAGGCCACCCCATAAGATCCCAGAATTCCGAAGATAGAGCAGAGAAGAATAATGATAACGCTACCTGCTGGAGAATGCTGCAATGCCGCGAAATAATAAACCATGCAAATGGCAATCAGGATCCACAGGGCAAACAGAAATTTACCCTGCTGGAGCAGATATGTCTTGCACGTCTGCCAGATAGTCTCTGACACATCAAGCATTGCCTTATGTGCAGGCAGGTTCTTTGTCTGGCCGTACTGTACAAGGCCAAATATCATCCCGATTACACAAACCAAAAGACCCCAGTACATAAGACTCAATCCGCCGACAGAGGTGCCAAAGACATCAAAAGTTGTCTTTGCCAGATCCGGCAAATTGATGTCCGCTTCCCCGGCAATTGCCATAGGGACCATCAGAAAAAGCATGGCGCCAATCGTTAGTAAAAAAGACAACAAACTACGTTTAAACTTACACATCACTCAAACCTCCTCACGAAAAGTTATGGTAATAACTAAACACAAATAATCACCCCTGGTTAGGGGTTTGCGATTTGGCGCAAACAAGAAGAACATCAATACTGCTTGTTCCCTGTTTATGACCACCTAATTTCGAGTGTGAGGCTATTTTTTTTTGATGATTCTGTCAAGTTCTTTATTATTTCCGGCTTCTATTTTTGATGCCCGGATCTTGAGTTTTATCGGGCGTGAAGTCACGGAACCATTGGTGACACCGGCATTATGTGACCTGTTAAACCAGTACCTCAGGTAGTGGTACAAGAAAAGAAAGCAGAACAGAGGGGGAACAGACATAAAAGATTGAATAAGGAATCGGCATTCAAGATAAAATTTGAAATAAATGGTCGGGACGCGGAGATTTGAACTCCGGGCCCCCTGAACCCCATTCAGGTGCGCTACCAGACTGCGCCACGTCCCGACACATGACGAATAATATACTACCCTGTTTCCTTGTCAAGAGATAAATAACACACGCACAAAAAGCTCAACAATTCTAATTACAGCTTTCACATAGAGGGCTAAAGGTTAATATTAGAATTGCTGCAAAAGGCTTGTCAGGCTGAACAAACATGAGTATATTATTAGATAAAGGTATGTCACCTTGAGTGTCCTGGGAAACGTCTAACATTTCAGGTCTTTTTCTATGAGCCGTCTGGATTGCCTAAGCAACCGCAACATCAAAATCATAGCAACCTATGTAACACACAAACTGGGCTCCTGCCACGCCCTTTTCGAAGGACTCCTGTACCCTGCCAAAGACTATTCTTCACCAGACGACTTCTTCATGAACGAAGATGAATGGACCACGTTTGACAATTTCAATAAGATTTTCCGAAGGGCCAAGGCACTTGTCAATGAGCCTGATTTCTATTTTAATTGTGGTGCCTCTTCTGCGAGACTCCGTTCCTGGGGCCGCTACCATCGCTTTGTTGGGATCTTTGCCACACCAAATGACGGATTTAAGAGGTTGCCGTTTTTCAACAAGAACTTCGACGACACCAAAGAGATTAAAATTGTCTTGCCGCCTACCTATGATCATAATTTTAAGAAAATCAGGACCGTAATAAGCATCGAACCTCACACCGATTCTGATCCCAACAGGGATTTCATGGGCGACCATTTTACACGAGGCATCCTATCGTCTATTCCCACCATCTGGGGTCTGGCCCCCGCCGTCATCAGGCCAATCCTTTCTCCTTACAATCCTGAGATCCTGCTAAATGAAGATCCGGAATTCGTCCCTTATGGGCTTGATGTCAGGGTCCAGGGAAATCTGATGAGCCTGAAAGACCCGGTTCACGGACAACGTCGTACAGTGGGGCAAAAAATTCTGCTCGAGCCTGAGATAGTCAACGGCCAAAAGGTCTTTTTGGGCAAATACACAAAGCAACAATCCAGTAACCACTCTCGAGGTGGCGGAGATACAAGAGAGGCGATTCTCATCACACAAAGCATCCAGGCTGATAACCGGATTCTCTTCACGGCAGGGGAGATCTTGATGGCCCCCTATTTTATTCTCGATATCACATACGACCGTGTCTCTCTCCTGCAACGCCTCAACCAGTTTTTCATGATTCGATCGAGACATGAAGATTCCGGTGCAGAGCTAACTGAGACGATCAATCAACTCAGAAAAAACGCATCATCCAAAAACAGGGCATATCAGGACCTTGAAGAAACCAATACGAAGCTGGTCGAGGCAAAGGCCAGGCTTGATGAATATGCAAGGAAACTGGAGCAAAGGGTAAAAGAGCGCACGACTGAACTTAGCAAAGCCCAACAGAATTTGCTTCAGCTAAACCGTGATCTCGAAGCAAAGGTTGAAGCCCAGGTTATTGAACTCCAGCAATATAATGAACTTCGACGCTATCTCTCTCCGAAACTGACAGAGAAGATCCTCACCAGCGGTCACTCCTTTGGGACAAAACCGCAAAGGAAGATGATGACCGTAGTCTTTACCGATGTCAGGGGGTTCTCACGCCTAACGGACAGCCTTGAACCTGAAGAAATATTCCATCTTTTGGACCGGTATCTTTCTGAGATGATCAAGATTATTCACGACCAAGACGGGACCTTGAACAAAATCGTGGGTGATGGGCTCCTCGTCTTTTTTGGTGATCCGGTTCCAATGGAGGATCATACGGAACGTGCCGTACGAATGGCCATTGATATGCAAAAGAAGGTGGTCGATTTAAGGGATGACTGGCGCCACTACGGCCATGAACTCGGCGTTGGCATGGGGATAAACACGGGATTCATGACTGTCGGAAATATAGGATCAGATACCCATAAGGACTATACAGTCATTGGAAACCAGGTCAATGTGTCCGCCCGTCTTGAATCAATGGCCAAGGCCGGAGAGATCCTCATCAGCCAGCGTGTTTACAGTAAGGTGAAGGACCTGGCTGAATTCGAAGATGCCGGAGAGACCAAGATCAAGGGAATGCACAATCCTCTGAAAATTTACAGGATAATCTGGTGATACTCCGTCACACCGTAACAGCTCAGGTTATTAGCCTATCCACCTGAGTAGTTAACACCTAAACAATGCAATTAGCGGTTAGCCGTTAGCTATTAGCTCCATAATATCAATTAGTTGCCAGACAATATGGTTGCATCAAAAAATGAAAGGTTCAATTCAGCGTAAAGTTATATAAATGCTTGTAGTCTTTAAGCTAACGGCTAATTGCTAAAAGCTAATTGCAGATTTTAGGTAACAGTTTATAATCATTAAAACAGGTCATCATCCTCTCCCCCTCCGGGCATTTCACCATGCTCCTGCAGATATTCCTGGATCATTTCACTCTCCCGCCGGGA
>JAYEIR010000044.1:15237-23555 GCA_034660135.1 Thermodesulfobacteriota bacterium | reverse complement strand
GTCTTTTTTCAGAGTAATAGTTCTCCATTTTGTTCAAATTGCTGATATATTCGTTTTGAAACTGAAAATCAGGATAGCGAGAGATCTCTTCTATTAGTGGGTTAATGAACGGGAATATGTCAACGCCGTAGTAATTTTTCCCAGTTTTGTCTGCTTCATTAATAATCAAAAGGCAGTAATAACTAACCAGTAGCCTGAGACTGGGTGTGCGACGGTATAAATAGGCCCTCCCTCCAGTAGTGTTTAAGAAGAATGCGGTATACCGATACAGGACCGGCAGGGAAGGTCTAACCTGTTCCGGGTCCGGACATTCATCTCCTAACATAAGCCAATCGTAGAACATTTTCATGGTTGCTTCCAACGTGTCCTGATCACTCCTGATGACTTCCTTAATGAGGAGGATGTCCTTGCGGTTAAGGACTCGAAAAAAATGGTACATATTCTGGATCACGATTTTTGGGTCCATGCCCTCTCCACCAGGGACAGGTGGCCGGGCCTCCAATTTTTTGATAATTTGTCTGAAGCGGACAGGGACATCCATACCAGGCAACAAACGTCTAATCTGCTTCTTTTCATTCAGATACTGTAAGAAATCGGCGAGATCCCTTTCTGTCTTTGCACAGTAATCCTGTTCAGCAGTAACCTGTGGAGGAATCTCTTTTTCGGCCGGAGCTAGAGGAGGAATTTTTTGCCTTTCCATAGGAACCACGGCCATGGATTCCTGTGCAAGGCCTTCTTGTTCAACAGGCGAGACTTTTTCTCCAATCAAGGCCTTTTCCAGATCCGGCCAGCTTTTCAAATAAAAATAGTAAGCGAGGCCGGACAGAACTGCCACTGCCAGCAAAAACCACCACCAAACACGGGTCTTCTTGTTTGTTTTCATAAAGTCTCCTCAACCAAATATGTTTGTTTTTGCCTCAGCATTCGCTGCAACGAGCGTGTCACTTGATCTTATATTTTTCTTGACCCTCAACATAAAGGTCATTTCCTTCTATATCATTAACCACAATCGCCGGCAACTTATCTACCTCCAATTTCCTTATGGCCTCAGGTCCAAGATCTTCGTACGCCACTATGCGTGCATGCTTTATGGCCCTGGACATAAGGGCACCGGCGCCCCCTGTGGCAGCCATGTACACCGCCTTATGCCTGACTATAGCTTTCTTAACTTCTGTAGAGCGTTTACCCTTGCCAATCATCCCCTTGAGGCCCAGTTCAAGCAACCTTGGAGTATATGCGTCCATGCGGTAACTTGTAGTGGGTCCTGCCGCACCTATTGCTCTGCCCGGCCGCGCTGGTGAGGGACCTACATAGTATATCACCTGCCCCTCGATCGGGATGGGAAGTTCCTTCCCGGCATCAATTAGCTCCAGAAGCCTCCGATGGGCGGTATCTCTTGCAGAATAGATTATTCCACTTATGACGACCCTGTCACCGGATCTAAGCATTTCTATATCCTCAATAGACAGAGGTGTTTTCAGGTGAAAGAAATTAGTCATGGTTTCTCTGTTTGATAAGTGTTCACAGGTTCAGGGTTAATCCATCGGGCTCTTCTCCCGATTTGTTGATGTGATGTAAAGGGTTCGAGGATTCAAGGATTCAAGGGGTCGAGTGCGTTGAGCATCCTCTCGCCCTCTCCCCCCTGAGTGTATCTAATTTATTAGTCTCAATATAATGCAGGTCATTAGTAGGTTGGGGTGAGGTACGAACCCCAACGTTTTCCTTTTTATAAAACGATCTCCGTATGACGGCTGGCATGACACTGAATATTGATGGCCAAAGGAAGGCTGGCAATGTGACATGGCATCATCAGGATGTGAACGCCGAGGGATGTTACTATCCCTCCGAGGCCCTGGGGCCCGATCCCGGTCTTGTTGATTTCTTCCAGAACCTCCTTTTCCATTCTATCCAGTTCAGGGTCCGGATTTGTCTTTCCTAAAGTACGAAGCAGGGCCTTTTTGGCCATAAGTGCCGACTCTTCGAAATTGCCGCCGATCCCGACCCCCACTATGGTCGGAGGGCAGGGGTTAGGGCCTGCCTCTGCAACAGTCCGGATTATCTTGTCCTTAACGCCTGTCCATCCCGATGAAGGTAGCAGCATAAAAAGTCTGCTCATGTTCTCGCTGCCACCTCCCTTCGGAACAAGCCAAATTCTCAGCTTATCTCCCGGGACTAAGTCAATGTGAATAATTATTGGGGTGTTATCCCCCGTATTTTTTCTCGTGAACGGATGACATACGGACTTGCGAAGAAATCCCTCCCTGTAGCCCTGCCTGACCCCTTCTTCAATCGCTGATCTAAAATCGCCTCCGATAATTGAAACTGCCTGACCCAACTCAACAAAAACAACCGCCAATCCCGTGTCCTGGCATATGGGAATGCCTTCCTCCCTGGCAATCCCGGCATTGTCGATCAACTGACCCAGGATATCTCTTCCTACAGGTGATTCTTCAAATTTCAAGGCATGGCTAAAGGCCTTGAGCACGTCTTCCCCTAATTCAAAATTCGCCTGGATCGATGATTTTTTTACTGCATCAATAATGGTTTGGGTGGAAATACTGCGCACGAAAACCTCCAAGGAATTTGACTTTTATATGACACACTATTAGAAATAAAGGATACTGCAGGCTGTGTCAAGTTACTGGTCAAAGAATCAGCAATCCTAAACAACCTGAGTAGTTATTCATGAAGATACTTCTAACAAACGATGACGGTATTCATGCCCCGGGGCTTTTCGCCCTTTACCAGGCACTGCATACTGATTATGACCTGAATATTGTGGCACCGGAATCTGAAATGAGCGCCGTTGGACATGCCATTACCCTGACCTCACCGTTGAGGGTTCAGGAGGTACACAAAAACGGATCATTTTTCGGTTATGCTGTATCGGGCACCCCGGCTGACTGTGTGAAAATTGCCCTGCAAGAGCTGCTTACAAACCCTCCGGATATTGTTCTTTCTGGAATAAACCAGGGGCCCAACGTAGGTGTCAACATCCTGTATTCAGGCACCGTCTCCGCGGCCACTGAGGCGGCTTTTTTAGGTGTGCCTTCTGCTGCTATCTCCCTGAATGTTAGACAGAAGCCGGACTTTTCTTTTGCAGCCCAGTTCAGCAAACAGATCATCCGGTTTATAAGAGATATAGGCCTGAGTGAGGGAACGGCGCTAAATATTAATATCCCGGCGGTACCCCCTCGTGAAATCACGGGCGTGTGTTTCACGAGACAGGGCACATCCAGATTTCAAGAGTACTTTGAACGCCGAACTGATCCAAGAGGCAATGTCTACTACTGGCTTTCAGGAGAGAAAGCCGTTGAAAAGGGCGGACCTGATACTGATGCAATTGCATTGAAAGAAAACAAGATAACTGTTACACCCATCAATTATGACCTGACGTGCATCAAGGAATTAGACAGGTTGAAATCCAGAGGATGGGGGCAGGATATTTGACCCCCATCTGCATCGGACATCTATATAACGATATACTCGTAGTAACTGGCTCTTAAGCTTTGTGCCTCTGCCCCTTTGAACCTGAGCAGTTACCTTTATTTTTTGAATCCAAAATCCAAAATCCGCAATCCAAAATCCAAAATCATTCCCCCTCTGCCATGTGCTTATAGAGCCGGTATCTCTCCTTCATCTCTTCTTCTGCCTTCTGAAATAAGCTCTCCGCATTGTCCGGAAATGTTCTTCTCAGGCTTGAATAACGGACCTCGCCTAACAGGAATTCCTTGAAATCGCCTTTAGGTTCTTTGGAATCAAGGACAAAAGGATTCTTCCCCTCTTCCTTGAGGCGAGGGTCATACCGGTAAAGAGGCCAATAGCCGGTTTCCACCGCCTTCTTTCCCTCTTCCATGCTTTGCCCCATGTCTATGCCGTGGTTGATGCATGGGGAATAGGCGATGACAAGCGAAGGGCCGTCATAGTTTTCCGCCTCCAGGATGGCCTTTAACACCTGGTTCTTGTTGGCTCCCATGGACACAGATGCCACATAAACATAACCATAGCTCATCGCCATCAGACCCAGATCCTTTTTGCGGGTCGGTTTGCCGCTCGTAGCAAATTTTGCCACGGCACCGGTTGGTGTTGATTTCGAGGATTGGCCACCGGTATTGGAGTAGACCTCAGTATCCAGGACAAGCATATTGACATCATGGCCCGAGGCAATGACGTGGTCCAGGCCGCCGTAACCGATATCATAGGCCCACCCGTCTCCACCGAATATCCAGATCGACTTCTTGGTAAGATAGTCAGATCTGTCCAAGATATCCATGAGAAGTGAATTGAACTCAGCATCGGAATTCACAATTTCAAGTTCAATGAGTTCAATGATCCGGCGTCCGAATTCTTTTGATTTCACCCCGTCTTTCATATTGTCAAGCCACACCTCGAAGGCATTTTTGAGTTCTTGTGAGACGTCTGTTTCCAGGACCCCACTGACGAGGGCAGCCAGTTTGTCACGTCTCTGATTAACACCCAATTCCATGCCGAGTCCGTACTCCGCATTATCCTCAAAAAGCGAATTGGCCCAGGCAGGCCCGTGCCCCTCTTCATTTACGGTATAAGGGAAGCTCGGCGCTGATCCGCCGTAGATGGAAGAACATCCAGTAGCATTGGCAACAAGCATCCGGTCGCCAAAGAGCTGGGTTATGAGTTTGATGTATGGTGTCTCGCCACATCCGGGGCATGCACCTGAAAACTCAAACAGGGGTTGTCTGAACTGGCTCCCTTTCACCGAGGTCATGGGCATCAAGTCGTCCAGGCATGGGAGCTCTGTGGAAAATATGTGATTTAAGGTCTGGGTTTTGGTCTGTGTGGCCAGAGGCCTCATGATGAGGGCCTTTTCCTTGGCCGGACACACCTGGGCACAGTTGCCACATCCTGTGCAGTCCAGCGGGCTGATCTGAATCCTGTAGCGCAATCCTTTTAGCTCTTTACCCTTGGCCTCAACAGTAGCAAACTCCTCGGGCGCATCCACCAGATCTTCCTCATGGGCGAGCACGGGTCGAATGACGGCATGTGGGCAGACAAAAGCACACTGGTTACACTGGATACAATTTTCTGAATGCCATTCAGGCACGTTAATGGCCACACCCCTCTTCTCATATCTGGTGGTATCCGTGGGAAAGACCCCATCCGGTGGAAGCGCACTCACAGGCAGGGAGTCTCCCTGCTGGGCCAGCATCGGCCTCATTATATCCTTCACAAAATCAGGCTCATCTCTTTGGACATAGGCTTCCTGGCCCGCCGAGGCCCACGCCTCCGGGATATCAATTTTGTTCAAAGCGCCAACGGCTTTGTCCACGGCATCAACATTCATTTGAACCACCTTGCTGCCCTTTTTTCCGTAGGTCTTTTTGATGGCCTCCTTCACGTAACCAAAGGCTTCTTCAGGCGGGATAACCTTGGCGATTTGAAAAAATGCAGCCTGCATAATCATGTTGATGCGACCGCCTAAACCCAGTTCTGCTGCAATCTTGACCGCGTCAATATTATAGAAATTCAGATTCTTTTGGGCTATTGTTCTCTTCATCCTATCGGGCAGCATGATCTCCATCTCTTCTGAGCTCCATGGCGAATTCAGCAGAAAGGCCCCGTCCTCCTTCAGCCCTTCCAGGATATCGTATTGGTTCACAAATGCGGGGTTATGGCATGCTACAAAGTCAGCCTGGGTGAGCAGATAAGGAGACTGGATTTTGTGGGGAGAAAACCGGAGGTGGGACATGGTAATTCCCCCGGACTTCTTGGCGTCATAAGCAAAATAGGCCTGGGCATACATATCGGTGTTCTCGCCGATTATCTTAATGGCATTCTTGTTGGCCCCAACCGTGCCGTCAGCTCCGAGTCCCCAGAATTTGCATCTAATAGTGCCCTCCGGGGATGTATGCATTGTTTCGCCCATAGTAAGGGAAGAATGGGCTACATCATCCACAATCCCCACGGTGAAGTGGTTTTTAGGCACTTTGGAGCAAAGGTTGTCAAATGTGGCCTTGACCATCTTTGGGGTGAAATCCTTGCTTCCGAGCCCGTACCTGCCACCTACAATAACCAGCTCATGGCCTATCTCCTTGAATACGGTGTTCACATCCAAGTAAAGAGGTTCTCCAAGGCATGTGGGAGACTTGAGCCTGTCAAGCACGGCGATTCGTTGAGCTGTGGCCGGCAGGGCCCTGAAAAAGTGTTCCCTTGAAAACGGCAGAGGCATGCGCACCTTCACGACACCAACGCGTTCTCCCAGCTTGTTCAAGTAATTGACTGTCTCCTCGATCACTTCGCAACTCGAGGCCATGGAAACGATAACCCGGTCCGCCTCAGGGTCGCCTACGTAATCAAAGAGGTTGTACGGTCTGCCCACCAAATCCCCGACCTTGTCCATCTCTTCCTGGACTATATAAGGTATCCGGGCAAAAAAGGGACTGGCCGCCTCGCGGTTTTGGAAAAATATGTCCGGATTCTGGGCCGTACCCCTGAGCTGCGGATACTCCGGATTCATGGCCCTGCTCTTGAAATCATTGATAGCTTCCCAGTCTACGAGAGCAGCCATGTCCTTGTAATCAATCAATTCAACCTTCTGGATTTCCATGGAGGTCCTGAACCCGTCAAAAAAATGCAAAAAGGGCAGACTGGTCCGGATACTGGCAAGATGCGCCACGAGTGACAGGTCCATTACCTCCTGGACGGATGAGGATGCCAACTGGGAAAACCCTGTCTGCCGAACCGCGTTTATGTCCGAATGGTCTCCAAAAATAGAAAGGGCGTGGGTAGCAACAGAGCGGGCAGAGACATGAAAAACACCAGGTAATAACTCTCCTGACATCTTGTACATGTTGGGGATCATCAGGAGAAGCCCCTGGGAGGCGGTAAATGTTGTTGCCAGAGCGCCGGCCGCGAGACTACCATGAACAGCGCCGGCTGCTCCTGCCTCCGATTGCATTTCCACGATCTTCATGGTTTGGCCAAAGATGTTCTTTCGTCCATAAGCGGCCCATTCATCACAGTACTCCCCCATACTGCTTGAAGGTGTAATAGGATAAATTGCGGCCACGTCACTCATGGCATAGGCCACATGAGCCGCTGCTTCGTTCCCTTCTATTGTTTTTATCGTTGCAGTCATAAAAAGATTCCTTTTCTGTTGAGGCGGTTATTTACAAGTATTAGCCGTAGAAGATTATGATATAGGGCGATGATAGGTAACCAATTACTTTAAAAAATATTTTCTATTTTGTCAAATTTTTTGGAACCAAAAAATAGTAACGTATCATCTCAATAAAACATGTCAACAGGTACTGGAGACTCTTTCTTTATGCCTGCGGACTTTTTCTAACAGGCACTTGAGATAAAGATTACAATACTCAGTCTACTGGTAAGCAGGGTAAATAATCAAGTTAGTTGTTTTGCTGCGACCTGCTGAAAACCTTATTAAAAACATAAAACAAAAAAATAGTTCCCGGCAACTGTTTTTTATGTTGTGGATTATTGAGCTGATGCATACCAACTGATTATACGGCAGCAATATCTTGAGGTTTTTTGGTTGGAATTGAATGGCAGATAAGATCTGAATCCTGCAGGCATCGCTTTGGCCGATATCAATGCCGTATCTAAACACATTGATAAGAAAGGATCATTTTTTTGACTTCTGAGTTGGGATCTATCTGCAATCAGGGCATTTATCCCAGAAATCCTTTGGTATGTCCTCGGTGATTTTTCTGAAATATTCCAACTGAAACCATGGCGCAAAACTTCTGCCACAGACCTTGCAGGTTTTCATGGGGAGGGTCCTGCCCCAGCGCACAATAGTCCTCTCTTTTTCGTTTTCCTCTAATTTGATGCAGTTGGTGGGACAGATATAAACACAGGCGCCACAGGCAATACATGTTATGGGATTGATCTCCAGCGGCGGGCCGACCTTTCGATTTGATCCCCTGCCCAGGAATGAAATAGCCTCGACACCGACGATTTCACGGCATACCCTTTCGCATAATCCGCATAATATACAATCATCATTGTCAACCTTGAACCTGGGCTGACCAACGGAATATTTTTCTGCCAGGTCTTTAATAACCTGGACCTCGGGGCACCTTGCCAGCAGGAGTTCGATCACCATCTCTCTGGCCCTTACGACCTTTTCGGTATTGGTCTGGACGCTGATGCCTTCAAGCACAGGATAATTGCATGACGTTGTGAGGCTTGACTTTTTGCCTTTTGCTATCTCTACGAGACAAAGCCGGCATGCGCCGTAAGGTTCAAGGGCCTCATGATAGCATAGATGGGGGATATCAAAACCGTTATCCAGGGCTACCTCGAGGACATTCTGCCCT
>JAYEIR010000044.1:8722-15137 GCA_034660135.1 Thermodesulfobacteriota bacterium | reverse complement strand
TCTTTAATGAAATCAGTGTCTAAACGACTTCAATGGCATCAAATTTACATGAAGCTATACATGCACCGCACCTTATGCATTTTTCCGGGTCAATTTTGTGTGCTTCTTTTTTCTCACCAAAAATGGCGTCACTCGGGCAAATCTTGCTGCATTTGCCGCACCCGGTGCATTTTTCCTCATCTATAAAATATGTTATGAGGGCCTTGCACACACCGGCAGGACATTTTTTGTCTTTGATATGGGCCTCATATTCATCCCTGAAATATCTGATTGTGCTCAGCACAGGATTAGGGGCTGTCTGGCCAAGCGCACATAAAGAGGCCTCAGATACAACCCAGCTCAACTCCTCAAGAAGCTCAATATCGCCCTCTTTTCCTTCACCCATTGTAATCGCATCAAGGATTTCATACATCCTGCGGATGCCATCCCTGCACGTGGTACATTTTCCGCAGGACTCATCCTTCAAAAAATTCAAGAAATACTTGGCAATGTCCACCATGCAGGTCTTATCGTCCATGACGATCATGCCGCCCGAACCCATCATAGACCCCACTTCAGTGAGTTTGTCAAAATCCACCGGAATATCTATCAATGATTCAGGGATACACCCCCCTGAAGGGCCGCCGGTCTGTACGGCCTTGAATTTCCTTTCTCCCGGAATACCCCCGCCGATATCATTGACGATCTCTCTTATGGTCATGCCCATTGGAACTTCAACGAGCCCTGTGTTGTTGACCTTTCCCACGAGGGAAAAGATCTTGGTCCCCTTGCTGTTTTCAGTCCCTATGCTTGTATACCACTCAACGCCTTTATTTATAATAAGAGGCACATTTGCCCATGTCTCCACGTTATTGAGATTGGTTGGTTTGTCCCACAGACCACTCTCAACCGTATGTATATGTTTTGCCCTCGGTTCGCCTGCCTGCCCTTCAATAGAGGCCATAAGGGCTGTTGATTCACCACAGACAAAGGCCCCTCCGCCCCTGCTGACCTTGATATCGAAATTCAATCCGGAATTGAGAATATTTTCTCCTAACAACCCGCATTCTCTGAGCTGGTCTATGGCTATGCCGACATTCTTAACAGCAAGCGGGTATTCATTGCGTACATAGATATATCCCTCATCCGAGCCAATGGCAAAGGCCCCGATCATCATGCCTTCCAGGACACTGTGAGGGTTGCCTTCCAGCAGACTCCTGTCCATGTATGCGCCAGGGTCTCCCTCATCGGCATTACAGACCACGTAATGTTTGTCTCCGTGGGCATTCCTGCAGGACTCCCACTTTACGCCGGCGGGGAATCCACCCCCTCCCCTGCCGCGAAGCCCTGATTTTTTAATCGTATCAATGACTTCAAGAGGCGAAAACCCGGTCAAAACCTTGCTCAACGCCCTGTACCCGCCTATTGCGAGATAATCATCTAATTTTGCAGGGTCAATCTTGCCGTTGTTTCCAAAAATGATTCTCATTTGCCCTTTATAAAAGGGGACATCTTCTTCTTTTACTATCTTTTCCCCTGTCTGAGGGTGAATGTATAGAAGCCGGTCAAGGATATTATTTTTGAACAGGGTTTCAGATATGATTTCCCCTGTGTCTTCCGGGGTAACACTCTGATAAAATATCTTTTGCGGATTTATTACAACTAATGGCCCCTTTTCACAGAATCCGTGGCAGCCTGTTGTTCTTATGTCTATTTTCTCTTCCAGACCCTGTTTTTTTAGTTCTGTCCTAAAGCCCTGTGTAACCTTTTCACACCCAAAGGCATGGCATCCGGTTCCGGAGCAGACAGTAATACAGGGTTTGTCAGGATCTCTCCTGCGCAGGATTTCTTCCCTGATCTTTTCAAGATCTTCTATCTTATTGATCTTTTTCATCTTTATTTCCCTGAAGAGTTTCTCTGTATTTTTTGATTGTGGCTTCGACCTTTGCCGATGTCATCTGACCGTGATATTCATCTCCGATTATAACAACAGGCCCGAGCGCACAGGCGCCCACGCAATTGACTGTTTCGAGAGAAAAAAGCCTGTCTTCCGTCATCTCGCCGACATCAATGCCGAGGTCCAATTTTATTTTATCAAGGACTATTGATGCCCCCCTTACATGACAGGCCGTCCCCAGGCAGACATTGATGAGGTATTTTCCCCTCGGAGTAAGGCTGAAGGCATTGTAGAAAGTGGCCAGCCTGTAGATCCTCGTAAGAGGCATTGAGAGCCTTTCGGAGATATGCTCAAGGGCCTTCTCAGGAAGATAATTCTCTTCTTCCTGCAAATCCTGCAGGATTCCAATAATAGAGGACTGTTCGTAATCGTACTTTTTCAATATCCTGTTAATTGCCTTTGGATCCATTTCAGACCTCGTTAAGTGGTTGAGATGTTGAGTGGCTAAGTGGCTGCGTTGTTGACTTGTTGACTATTCTGCCTTTAGTTATCTTCAGTCATCTTTACCTTTTTCTTCAATTTTTCATAGTCTTCCACAACCCTTTCCTGGATCTCTTGTATCAATTTTTCAGTAAGGTGACGGAAACGTCCCTGTATCTTCAGATAGTCATTTACTGGTCTCAGGTTGTCAGTCTTTACAGTAAATCTATAGCGACCGTTTTCCACTTCATAAAGGGGAAATACGCCCGTCTCAACGGCCAGCCTGCCGGCCCTTATAGCAAGCTCCGGAGGCAGCCGCCAGCCCGTGGGGCAGACAGCAAGGATATGGACATATGCAGGCCCTTTGATCCTTGCGGCCTTTTTCACCTTTTCGATGAGGTCAATGGGGTAGCTCGGGCAGGCCGTGGCTACATAGGGGATATTATGGGCCGCGGCGATTTCAGGCATGTTTTTCTTCCAGGTCACCTGGCCGGGTATGACCTTGCCCGCAGGAGATGTGGTGGTTGCCGCGCCATACGGGGTGGATGATGACCTCTGGATACCTGTATTCATATACGCCTCATTATCATAGCATATATAGGTAAAGTCATGACCCCTTTCCAGAGCGCCGGACAGGGCCTGGACACCGATATCGCTTGTACCACCGTCACCTGCCATGGCAAGGAAATTGATCTTTTTTTTGGGCAGTCTTCCCTTTCTCATCAAGACCTTCATGCCTGCTTCAACGCCCGAGGCTACGGCAGCGGCGTTTTCAAATGCGACATGGATCCAGGGCACCCGCCAGTTGGTAAAGGGCATGGGTGATGATATGATCTCCATACAACCGGTTGCCGAAGCCACTATCGTATTTCTTCCCATGGCCTTGGCAACAAGCCTTACGGCCAGGGCCTCCGCACAGCCCTGACATGCCCTGTGTCCCGGCGAAAAATACTCTTTTCTGGTAATCAGCTTATATGCATAGACATTAGCGCTTTCCATTATTTGCCCCTCACCCCATAGTATTCAAAGTCTTCTTCCAGGGGATTCGTCTTTATCTTTTCCATAGATTTTGCGTATATGTTCTTGAAATCATCGACTGTCACGTCTCTTCCTGCCAGGCCGCATATGAAATTAGTGATATTGGGCTGGTTTTTTCCCTTGTATAAGACCGCGCGCAACTCGATTGCCAGGGGGCCGCCCTGTCCTCCGTAAGATATGGCCCTGTCAATCACGATCAGGTTCTTTGCATTCTTCACGGCCTCGCGAAATTCGTCAAAAGGAAACGGTCTCCAGAGCCTGTCCATGACAAGCCCAACGGACTTTCCCTTATCCCTCAGGGCGTCAACAACGAGAGAAACGGTCTCGCCATAGCTCCCCTGTGTGATGAACAGGGTCTCTGCATCTTCATGTCTGTATGTCTCGACAGGGTTATAATACCTGCCCACAATATCCCCGAGTTCCTTCCACGCAGTGATAATCTCTCCTTTCGCGTGGATAAGCGGCTCATCCTGGGCCACCTTTGCCTCTGAATAGATGTAGGGCATGCCGACGCCCCCCATGGTGACCGGCTTATCAGGATGCAGGGCATGAACCGGCTTGAATACAGGAAGATATCGTTCCACCTGTTCTTTTTCCCAGAACTCCACCGGCTCAATAACGTGTGTTAATATAAAACCATCCATATGGATCATCAGGGGCAGCATAACATTTTTGCTTTCAGCGACCCTGAATCCGAAAAGCACATGATCAAACACCTCCTGCCCGTTATTGGCAAACACCTGGATCCACCCGCAATCCCTGATAGACATGACATCCGTGTGATCGTTCCAGATGCTTATAGGACCTGACAAAGACCTGTTTGCCAGGATCGTCACGATCGGCATCCTCATGGATGCAACGATATGGACGATCTCGTTCATCAACGCAAGTCCCTGGGAGCTTGTGCAGGTAAAGACCCTTGCACCCACGGCCGATACGCCCGCGCACACGCTCATGGCAGAGTGTTCGGACTCGACCGGTATGAATTCGGCATCCAGCTCCCCGTCATTCACCAGCTCTGACAGATGTTCGACAATATGGGTCTGTGGCGTAATGGGATAGGCGGCAATGCAATCCACATTCGCCATCTTTACCGCCTCCGCAGCGGACAAAGAGACTTCCAGCCCGAATCGTTTCCCCATTATTCCTCCTCCTCAACCAGACTTATGGACTGGGTGGGACATTCACAGGCACAGATTCCACAGCCCTTGCAGTAGTAAAGGTCCGCCTCGAACCAGCCTTCTTCGGTTTCATATATAGCCGCGTCAGGGCAGAATATATAACATACACCACACTTTACACACCTGTCCCTGTCCCAGACCGGTCTTATGGACCTCCAATCGCCGGTCTTGTATTCGGCCGCATTGCCCGGGCTTATTAAAACCGCCCCAACCTCAAGCTCCTGCCAGGTCAAATCCACCCTTGTCTTGGCCAACTTAATTCTCCTTAAATATGTTTGTCATTTGTCATTTGTAAGATGTTGCAAGTTGTCAATTTTAAGTTTCATTATATTGTCATTTAAATCACTCATAACTTAATATCTAAGCCGATATCCACCAATGACTAATGACTAATGACAAATAACTAATGACAAATAACTAATAATCCAGTTCCGTCTCTTCAAATGCCCTTCTAAACGCCTTGATGTTCTTTTCCGCTATCCGGCCAAACCTGCTTTTTAATGGCTCTATCAAGGAATCGGGATCCACAAATGCCTTTGCTTTTAATAAGGCACCGAGCATTGTTGTATTTGTGATTGGAAGGCCTAATTCCTCCATGGCAATCTTTGTTGCATTTACAACGGCGAGGCGGCACTTCAAATCTAATTCCTTTCTTATCTCATCGGCCCTGTACTTGGTATTTGTAATCAAGACACCATCGGGTTTCAGCCCTTCCGTAACGTTCACGATGCGCAATATGGATGGGTCAAGCACCAGAACAAGATCAGGCTCATTGATATTTGATCTTATTTTTATCTGTTTTTCATCCGTACGACAAAACGCAATAACGGGGGCACCCCTTCTTTCCGGGCCAAAACTTGGAAAGGCCTGGCCGTATTTTCCCTCACTAATTGCTGCCAGGGCCAAAAGCTCTGCAGAGGTGACAGCGCCCTGCCCACCCCTTCCGTGAAGCCTGATTTCCAGCATATATATCTCCTTAAACCTGACAGTATCGTAAAAACTAGCCATCTCGGTGATAACTGAAGCCATGCGGTCTATAACTAATTGAAATAACAGGATTTAGCTTTCACCGGAATTATGAGAATGGTATTTTTGACTTTTTACGGGATCATTAACCTGAAACAGGAAAAATTTCTTCATCATAATGTATTGATTTTCAATAACCTAATAAATATCTAATTGTCAAATTTTTTTGGAATTGTTTCAATAAATCAGGGTTAACAGGCCTGCCCGGCAGGCCTGTTAACCCTGGCTCTCTAATATCTTTTAGTTCTGTCCCTTTGTGAGGCTGAATCCTAACCGCACAGTTTTAATAAACTGAGGCACGACATTGAGGGCTATTAACAGAGATTTTCCTGCGAACGAGCACCTGAAGGTTGAAATTAGAATTGATATTGTTTAGGCTGATCTCTTGACAACATGGGAGTTTAATAACGCAATATATTATCGAGTGCCTGTCAACGATGGAGAATATCGTGGTTATAAAAAGAAAATATCCTGAATACCCTATCGTGGGAGTTGCAGCGGTAATCTTTGTAGAACAAGCGGTTTTGCTTGTCAGGCGAAATCAGGAGCCTGCAAAAGGTGAATGGAGCCTGCCGGGGGGGGCTGTAGAGTTGGGAGAAACCCTTGTCGAGGCCCTAAGGCGAGAAATCCGGGAAGAAGTTTCCATCACAATTCAGATTGGGGGTCTCATAGGTGTCTTTGACAGGATCTATCGTGATCCTCAAACCAGGGTCAAATACCACTATGTGCTTGTGGACTACTGGGGATGGATGGTTTCGGGCCGCCCGAGCCCTGCAACAGACATAAGCGCGATCAGGCTGGTCCCGATTGAGGA
>JAYEIR010000044.1:6109-8622 GCA_034660135.1 Thermodesulfobacteriota bacterium | reverse complement strand
TTTATTGAGAAAACAGGACAGATAACAGAATACTATATGTAGTGTTATTATTATTTATTATATACCAGATACATGTAAATTATATACAATTAAGTTAATTTATAAAAAAAGCTTGACAAGCATGGCCATTATATGATCAAGTTTTTAAAAATAGAACCTTTGTGCGACATTTCTAAAAACATGGAAAAAGAAAATGGAAAAAAGCCTCTGAGGGGCGTCGACGGAAGACCACGGGTATGCAGCCGAAAGGGCCAGGATCTCCGTATTTGTGTTAGTGATGGACAGAGCTGAAAAAAGCCTTTGGGGCAAAATACCCAAAGGCTTTTTGTTTTTATGTGCTGGTTCCCGTATATGCTGAAAGCAACTGGGCCGGCTTTGGAGAAATTGAGATCCTTTTGTAATGAGAGCTGGAGGAGAAATTGGGTCGTAATGTCCTAAAAAATGTCAGAGAGAATTTGTTGATGAGCAAGGCGGAACTTGCGCGACGGGCAGGTGTTTCACACTTGACGATTGACAGGATTGAGAAGGGCAAAAACTGCCGCATGGAGACAATGAGAAAGATTATACTTGCCCTTGGGTATGATATTACCGACAGAGAAAAGATCTTTCCTAAGGATTGAAACGCGTGGTTCAGGAATCTTTATCCCTTCAGCTCTTCTCAGCCCCGCTCAGGTGGGTCTGGAACATGGTATTTGGCAATCATGTAGCAAAACCAGCATTTTTTACGAGGACTTCGGGGCTTCAATTTTGTCCTTGTCCCTAACCCTGAACGTTGAACCCTGAACATGTGAACACTTATAACTTATGATTATCCCCAAAAAAAACAGGTTGGTTGGACTGGACATAGGTTCTCATTCTATCAAGCTGGTAGAGATAGGCCACACCAAGAAAGGGAGAGTGCTGAAGAATTTCGGCATTATCGGGCTCCCTCCTGAGGCGATAATCGAAGGGTCCATCAAGAAAACGCAAATCGTTTCCTCAGCTCTGAAAAACCTATTCAGGAACCTGAGAGTCAAAAACAAGAATGTGGCCACTTCCATATCCGGTTACTCAGTAATTGTGAAAAAGATCTCATTAAGAGCCAGGGATAAATCGGAACTTGAGGCCACGATTCATGAGGAGGCTGAACAATATATACCCTTTGATGTCAACGAAGTGCGCCTGGATTTTGATGTTCTGTCTCCTGTAGATGAATCAGCCAAATCTGTACAAGAGGGTGAAGAGGGGGACCGGGATTTTATAGAAGTCATGCTTGTGGCCGCCAAAAAGGATAATGTTGACGATTATGTGTCGGTTCTTCGTTCTGCGGGCCTTACACCAGTGGTCCTTGACGTGGACGTTTTTGCCCTGCAAAATGCCCTTGAAATAAGCAGTTATGAGCCCGAAGGGTGTTATGCCCTGGTGAGTGTCGGAGCTGAGGAACTGGGTATAAACGCAATAAAAAACGGGGTGTCTCTGTTTACAAGGGATTCTTCATACGGTGGTTCCCAGATCACCGAGGCAATAATGTCCGAGCTGAATGTCAACTTTGAGGAAGCCGAAAAAATAAAACTGGGTGGAAAAAAGATGGAATCTGAGGACCGGGAAATGCGGTTGCAGAAAATTGTCAGCTCGACCGTCTCGGACTGGGTCAATGAGATCAAGAGGGCACTGGACTTTGTGGGCACCACCTATGCCAACGAAACCATGGAGAAAATTTATGTCTGCGGAGGTGCAAGCAGAACCCCCGGTTTTAAAGAATTCCTGGGAAAGGAGACAAACATACCAGTATTGGATCTCGACCCGTTTAAGAACCTTATAATAAACGAGAATGTTTTTGATGCCGAGTATCTAAGGCACATGGCCCCACAGGCTGTCATTGCTGTAGGCCTGGCTTTAAGAAGTATTGGTGACAAATGATAAAAATAAACCTCTTGCCTTTCAGGGCTGCGAGAAAAAAAGAAAATGTGAGAAGGCAAATCAGCATTTACGCCCTGTCTGTTATCTTTCTTTTCGTGGCCATGTCATATTTCTACCTGAGCCTTAACAGCCAACTGAAGGCGCTGCAAGCTGAAAAGTCCCGGAATGAACAAGAACTGGCAACTTATGCGCATACCACGAAAAGAATAAACGAAGTGAAAAAGAAGGTAAAAGAGATCCAGTCCAAATTAGTCATCATCCGGGGGCTTGAAAAGAATAAGACAGGTCCTGTAGAGCTCTTAGACGAAATAGCCCGGGCGGTTCCAAAAGGCAAGTTATGGTTAAATTCACTTCAGCAAAGAGGTGAGACCCTGAACCTGACTGGTACGGCAACCGACAATGACACTGTCGCCCTGTTTATGACCAACCTTGAAAAGGAAAAGCAGATAGTTTCAGTTGATCTCAGGTCTTCGCAAACAAAAAAGCTTACTCAGCCTGAAATTGATGTGTCGGATTTTTCTCTAATCTGTAAGACAGGCTCCCAAAAAGGTAAGCAAAAGCCAAAAACCACGAAACGCAGGAGAAGACGTTGATTTGTAACTGGAGGCACAAAG
>JAYEIR010000044.1:1761-6009 GCA_034660135.1 Thermodesulfobacteriota bacterium | reverse complement strand
AGGCACAAAGAAAAAGTGAAACTACAGTAATCTTATTCCTGGGCATTGCAACGGGTTCACGATAAGAATTGCAGACCCGGAAAGATGAGGCACAACGCAGCAGACAGACAGCTCAACCGGACACACCAAACAGGCCCTTAAGCTTTGTGCCTCTGTGCCTTTGCCCCTTTGAACCTAAAGTAGTAGGAATTTATACAAAATGGGATATGCTTCTTTTATTGAGAAAATCGAAAAAATAAGAATACTCCATAGGGTCCTGATCTTTGTAGCAACGCTCCTTGTATTGGGTGGCCTCTTTGCATTTTTGTTCTATTTTCCAAAAACCGATGAGATCTCGCGGACTGAAAAAGAGATTGCGGGACTAAAACTTAGAATCGCACAGGCTAAATTACAGTCAAAGAAGCTTGCAAAGCTTGAGGCGGATTTCGCCAAAACCGAGGTCGAGTTTCAGGAGGCACTAAAGCTCTTGCCCAAGAAGAGCGAAATCCCAAGTCTTTTGAGGAATATTACCCAGTTGGGGCTCGATTCCCACCTCGAGTTCAAGCTGTTTAGCCCTCAAGGCGAGAAGGCCAAGGACTTTTACGTCGAGATCCCGGTCGCCATCCAGGTTACAGGTAAATATCACGATGTGGCAGTCTTTTTTGATAAGGTGGGGCGAATGAAACGAATTGTAAATATTTTTGACGTTTCCTTGCAGCCGGCACAGGCGCTCTCCACAATCCTGAACGTAGTGTGTACGGCCGTAACTTACAGATTTAAGGGTGATTAGGTGTGAACAGTTGTATCCTCACATTGAAGATGGGCCTAATATTTTTCCTGATTTTATTTATGGCTGTCTCATCATTTGCAGTGCCAGAGGTGCTGTATAAGGAGGCCCGGCCAAAAAAGGACCCGGCAAGGACTGAAAAACAGAAAAAAGGTGTAAGCGAGGTTGAAAAGAAAGAAAAAGCGATATACAACCCCGCAGGCAAGACAGACCCTTTTGCCCCCTTTATCAAAACGGATCAAAAAAGTCTTGAGAAGTCAAAACCGGCAACATTCGCAAAGAAAGGGGCCGAATGGTCAGGCAAGATGGAAGATCATCTGAGAAAGCTAAAAGAGCCCAAGACCGATCTTCAGAGAATAGAGATATCAAAGCTCACGTTAACAGCTATTGTTAAGAAGAAAGGCAAGGCCTTGGCCATGGTCAGCGACACGACAGGCAAGGGCTATTTGCTGGAAAAAGGCACCTATATCGGAACCAATGGCGGTCTTGTGGACAGTATCGTCTGTGAACAGAAAATGATGCCTTTTGGTCCTGAAGCCATAAGAAAGGTCATCATAAAAGAGCCTTATTATGATCGCAACAAGAAATTCGACTACAAATTTATTGAAATGGAGATGCCAACTAATTAGTGCCTGAACGAAAAGGCCGTTCAGACACGATTTTGGATTTTGGCCTGCCGTGGCGCGACTTGTCAGGTCAAAAAAGCAACCCTGAACCTTTGAACCCGTGAACGGACTCCAATGATTTCACCTATACAAGAGGGGAAAAAATGAAAGTTAAATTAAGATTCTGTTTGATTGGACTTTTTATCCTGCTTTTCAGTAGTTCCTGCGGTCAGGCCGTAAAACAGACCATTAGTCCGGTGAGCCCGGCACCTGTAAGCGATGAATTCAAAAAGGCCGTTATCCTGCCTTTTGCTGATTATGCGCCGACTTTTTCGTCTTATGGCTATTGGCGAAGGAATATCCTGGTCATTGAGGCACTTAAGGACGAGTTCTACAGGGCCGGATTCATATCGCCGGCAGAAGAAGATGTTGTAAGATATTTAGTGGATCGGGGGATAATCCGGAGTCCTTATGAGGTTTCTTCTGAAACAGCAGTTCTTCAACAGCAGCTTGAAGAAGGCTGGTCAGAGTCAATGAAAAAACAGATTGAGGACATTATACATCAGAACATGGCCGGCAGTGAAACACGTGCAATCGGTCTCGCCAAACACAGGTCAATATCCCTGAACAGCAATACTCTTAAGGAGTTAGCCGGCAGATTTGGTGCGGATTATGTGGTAAGGGGTCGAATCATAGAATTCCGCTCGGGAACTGAAGACAGCTTTAATCCCATCAAAACGGGTATCCTTCCTTTTGTCTTTAAGTCCGGTCAGAGGACGATATTCGGAATAGCCGAGTCAGATACCTATGAATGTATTGATAAAGCTGCAATAGGCGGGGCATTGGGCGCGGCCATAGGTCTGGCGGCATCCACCACCAATCAGACCCTGAACGCAACGATCTGGGGGGTAGTCGGGGCCGGCGCAGCCTTCCTGTCTGATAAGGGGGGTAAGGTCCCGAAGGCCATTGTCCAGTTGAGGATGTTAGTTCAGGATGCCGGGACAGGAGAGATCATATGGCTTAACCGGGCCGAAGTTAACGCAGTCCCCATTTCTGCATATGCCGAGCATGATCGCGAAATTCTTTTTTCAACGGCCATAAGACACGCCGCAAGGAGTCTCGTTGACAATTTTGTTGCTACCCTTGCCTCCGGCAAAGTGGTCAAGGTCGATAAGCAGGGCGTGACGATTTCCCCCAAAATCACTACGGGACATGTGGCAGAGGCCGCTGATGCCCAAAAGGCGGCGGAGGATTCCGGGGAATCTGCCCGGGATAGCCGGAGAGCAGCCGACCAGGCCGGAGGATCCGCTCAGAAGGCTGACGAAGCTGCCTATCGTGCGGAAAAAGCCTCTCGCGAGGCCGCGGACGCAGCCAAAACAGCCAAAGAGGCTGCTGCGAGGACTGAAGAAATGTTTGAGAAAATTAACGCGAAATAGGGAAAACCGGGCACAAAAAGGAGAAACAGATGGCCAGAACAATCTTAATGGCTTTTATCCTGTGGCTGGGACTGGTCTCGCCTTTGGTGGCAGGCGTAATAACAGGGATAGAGACGCATAAAAAGGCCCCAAATGAAATAGAGATCACTATCAAAGTACAATGCAGGTCATATCGGGCCTTTGGTCTGCCATCTCCGGCAAGATTTGTCATTGACCTTGATGGGATCCAATTAAAAAAAGACCTGCCACAATCCTTCGAGATCAAAGGACCTGTTGTTGCCAGAATAAGAACTTTCCGGAAGAAGGACCAAATACGGATTGTCCTCGATTCGGCAAACAAGGACAGGCTGTTTCATTGTACTATTCAGGAGAACGATCGGGAAATGGTTATTAATTGCTGGATGCCCGAAGAAGTCGGGGAAACTCCGGTTCAAAGGGCTAAAGCCTCCCCGGCCCCGGCGTCACGGTCACCCCTCACCAAGATGGAACTCAGTGATCTGTTTGGATGGCCCAGGATTGAAGACAAGCAGGAGAAAAAAGAGACAAAGAAAAGGATCACGTATTCCGGCCAAAAAATAACCCTGGATTTTTATAAGACCGATATCCACAATGTGTTCCGGCTTTTTGCCGAGGTAAGCGGCAAAAATATCGTTATAGATGATCAGGTGAAGGGAGAGCTTACACTGTCCTTGAAGGAAGTGCCCTGGGATTCGGCCCTGGAAATGATCCTGGACATGCAGGGTCTTACAAAAGAGGAAAGGTTAAATACATTTATTATCAGGCCCAGGGTTGAAAAAACCGGAGACACAGGTGAACTTGTTGTCCGAAAGTTCTCGGAAAAGCTCCTCCAGCCTGCAAGGCTCCTGAAGCGCAGACAAGAAAATATGCGTAAGGCCGAGGAGATAATTCTCAAGGCATGCAATCTTGAAATAAAGGGGGAAAAAGAGGAGGCCCTGAGTCAATACGAAAAGGCCTTTGATCTCCAGAAGGACAATATCGATCTGATCAAAAAAATGGCATATCTTAATTACGTCCTTGGTAATTTTGCAAGGAGCTATTATTTCGCCGGAGAGGCACTCAGATTGAATGCAAAAGATGCAGGTGCGGCACTCTATGGAGCGCTTTCTGCCGCAAGGATGGAAAAAACCGAGGCAGCAGGGTTTTTGTTCCGGTTGGCCACAGGAGATGCCTTACCCAGGATGCCGGAGGCATTTTACAATTACGGCCTGTTCTCAGAAAGTCAAAAAGACTATGCCACGGCCCTGAACACATATAAGAGATATGAATCGCTCTTTGGCCCTTCTCTTGAAGTCAGTATGGCAATAGCGAGGCTGTGTGAACTGCAAAAAAGGAATAGAGAGGCATGCAATACATACAAAGACATCCAATATTCAGGCTTTTCTATGGATCAGAATATTAGAGATATGGTTCAGGAAAAGAT
>JAYEIR010000044.1:0-1661 GCA_034660135.1 Thermodesulfobacteriota bacterium | reverse complement strand
GAATCCTTGAAACCTCGAACCCTTTCCTTCAACTAAATGGGAGAAGCGCCTAACATGAAAAATATGGGCTGTGCAAGATGGTTTATAGTGCTTTTTATTGTTCTGTCAGGATGTAGCTCTAATCAAAAAGTTGTCAAGAAAGAGCCGTTGGCAAAATCAGAGCCCCCCGCCCCCGAGATTGTTGTCTCGGTGCCGGCAACTCTGGATATTCCTGAAAAGATCAATTCCGCGCCTGAGTCAAAAAATGGACCGGATTTTCAGATTAAGCCCCTCGTTATTGAGATGAAGGCCGGTAAGCCCTATGTCCCGGTCGGGGCCGAGCTTGTCACACAAGAGGGCAAGGTCCCTCTTCAAGAGGTTATCAAGCGACTTGCAGATCTCAAAGGTCTCTCGGTCAGTTGGGCCGATGATGTGGACCAGACCAAGCCGGTGGATGTCAATATCAGGCCTGAGGACAATTACTGGGATGCATTTAATAATATCCTGAGACAGTTGGATTATTCCTGTGAGCTGAAAAAAGAGACCATCGTCGTTAAATATAAAGAGACCCGGAAATACCACCTCGTCATGCCATTTTTGAAGGAGGATTTTAAGACCAAAGTCGGGGGGGACTTGCTCGGAGGGGGTGCAAGCGAAGGAAGGATGTCGGGTGAAGTGAAATTGGATGTCTCGATGGCAGAGCCCCTGGATTTCTGGAAACTGATTGGAGATAATATCAATAAAATAATTGAAAGCAGCGCCGGAAAGGCAGGAGATATCGGCGGAAAGGGATACTTTATAATTGATCGTCCCCTCGGAATAATTACGGTAACAGCCCCGAGGAAGGCCCATGAAAGGATAAATAAATACTTGGAAAATCTTGATGAAGAAATCCACAGGCAGGTGATCATTGAGGCAAAGATTATTGAGGTAAGATTAGAAAAAAGTTCGGAAACGGGTATAAACTGGAACGAGCTCATAAATACGACATTGAGGGGAACCCTTTCCTTTGGAAAGGCAGTGGCCGGCGCGACATCAGGGGTTATTTATCCGTTTCCTCACAAAGACGGCTTTATAAGCAAGGTCACCTTACAAGATGACGATTTCAGTGTCATGTTAAAGGCACTGAAAAAACACGGGGAAACCAATATCTTATCGAACCCCAAGATAAGCCTCCTTAACGGTCACGGCGCCACCATCACCGTTGGAGAGAATGTGACCTACATTGATAAGGTGGAGACCACAACAACCGGTTCGGGCGGGACCCTTGAAACCACCTTCAGTGTCAGCACGAATACGATTTTGTCAGGGATTGGAATGGCGGTCATGGCCAATATTATTGCTGATGATGAGATCATCCTTTATATCGTGCCCATCACGTCGGAGCTTGGTGAACCCATTGAGTACAGGACGTTTACAGGCGCGGGAACTCAAGCCGAGGTGGGCCTGCCGAGGGTAAGACTGAGAGAAATGTCCACCTATGCAAAACTGCATGACGGCCAGACCCTGATCATTGGTGGTCTAATTGACACTGTCATGTATGATGATGAAGAGGGCCTTCCCATATTAGGAGATATCCCTTTTCTTGGTCGCCTGTTTAAGGTGGTTACAAAAAAAGAGAAAAAAAGAGAACTTGTAATTCTGCTGAAACCGATAATCGTGGGCTGGGGCACGGGACTTGG
>JAYEIR010000043.1:0-5660 GCA_034660135.1 Thermodesulfobacteriota bacterium | reverse complement strand
AGCCCTCTTAAAAAATATAATCCCGGGCTGCGAGGTGATAACTGCACTTTCGGGAGAGGAAGGCATAAAGAAGGCAAAGGCGGAATCTCCCGACACGATACTCTTAGACATCATAATGCCGGGCATGGACGGATATGAGACCTGCAGGCGACTGAGAAAAGACAAGGCCACGAAACACATCCCCATCATTATGGTCACCGCAATCAAAACGGGCTCGGAAAGTCTGGTCAAGGGGCTTGAATGCGGGGCGGATGCCTATCTTGCCAAACCCATCGATGAATATGTTCTGGTCGCCCAGATAAACACAGCGCTGCGTGTCAAGGAGGCGGAAGACAGGTTACGGAACGCGAAAGATCGGCTGGGAAAAATGGTGGAGGAGAGGACCAGGGCACTGAAGGAGAGTGAGGAGAAGTCAAAGGCCCTCATTAATGCAATTACCGAGGTGGCGGTGCTTATAGATACTCAAGGGATTATCCTGGCCTCGAACGAGATCCTGGCCAAAAGATTTGAGAAGAGTTTAGATGAGCTTATCGGTTCATGTCTCTATGATTTATTTCCAGCCAAGGTGGCAGAAAACAAGAAGGCTCAAGCCCAGCACGTCATTCAGACGGGAAACCATGCCCGGTTTGAAGATAAGCGTGAAGGCAGGATCTATGACAACCATTATTACCCGGTCTTTGACACTCAAGGCAAGGTAACGCAAATAACGATCTTCGCCTTAGATATCACAGAAAGATATGAGTTACAGAAAGAGCATCTGAAGACAGAAAAGCTGGAATCCGTCGGAATCCTTGCAGGCGGTATCGCCCATGATTTCAATAACATTTTGACTGTGATCCTGGGGAATCTTTCACTCGCCAAGATGTATGGGAAGCAAGACGATAAGAGTTACGAATTATTGCTGGAGGCGGAAAGGGCTTCTTTGAGGGCAAAAGATCTGACCCAGCAACTGCTTACCTTTTCCAAAGGCGGTGAACCTGTCAAAAGCACGGCCTTTATTTCGGATTTGATAGAAGAATCCGCCAGGTTCGCCCTCAGGGGTTCAAGAGTCAAACCTTCCTTCAGTATGCCTGACGATCTCTGGCCTGCTGAAATCGATCAAGGACAGATCAGCCAGGTGGTAAGCAACTTTGTTATTAATGCGGATCAGGCTATGCCGGATGGCGGGGTGATTCATATCCGGGCCGAGAACGTGGCAATAGGGGAAGGTTCCGGATTGCCCCTCAAGCCGGGAAGGCACGTCCGGTTTTCTGTTAAGGATGAGGGGCTCGGCATTTCAGGGGAACATCTTGGCAGGATTTTTGATCCTTATTTCACCACCAAACAGCACGGGAGCGGTCTCGGTCTTGCCATTATCCATTCTATTATCAGGAAACATGACGGGCATATAACTGTGGAATCCGAGATTGGAGCAGGCACGACGTTTCACGTTTATCTTCCTGCTGCTGACAAAGAGATGCCGGAGATGGAATATCCGGAAGCAGATCTCCCTTTGGCAGGTAAGCAAAGGATCCTGATTATGGATGACGAGGCGTCCTTAAGGGGACTTGTGCATGAAATCCTCAGTCAATTGGACTACGAGACTGAGTCTGCTGAAAATGGGGATGAAGCCGTGGATATGTACAGAAAAGCCATGGGATCAGGACAGCCCTTTGATGCGGTGATCCTTGATTTGACGGTTCCGGGAGGTATGGGGGGCAAGGAGGCCGTCAAGAAACTGCTTGAGATAGATCCCGGGGTCAAGGCCATCGTGTCCAGCGGCTATTCCAGTGACCCGGTCATGTCGGATTTCCGGCGATTCGGTTTCCGTGGAGTTATTGCTAAGCCTTATGATGTCAGGCAGTTGAGCGAGATGCTGTACAGGGTATTAACAGAGGTCCAAGAGCAAACCTAAGGTTTCTTGAGGCTGTGACTGGAGAGAGATCAATGGCGAAAATACTGATTGTGGACGATGAAAGAGCGGTACGAGTGCTTATCGGTCAAATACTCGAGCTAAAGGGACATAACTGCGTTCTTGCCGGCGATGCCCTGGAGGCCCGGGGATTCTTGAAAGAACAGAAATTCGAGTTAATTGTTTCCGATATAGACATGCCGGGAGAGTCTGGGCTTGATTTCCTGAAGTACGCACTGTCAGAGTATCCTGACACGGCTGCTATAGTGATAACCGGATTAGATGACCCGCTTACCGCGGATGTTGCCATGGAAATAGGCGTGTATGATTATATCATCAAGCCTTTTGGGGCAAACGGCGTCATCATAAGCGTGACCAATGTGCTCAGGCGACGGCAGCTTGAGATCGACAGCAGGAACTACCGCGAAGGTCTTGAGAACACGATTATGGAGCGCACGATTGCCCTTCAGGAGAGCATGAAAAAGGTGAAACAGGCCTTGGAGGGAAGCATCCACGCCATGTCTATAATTGTTGAGACAAGGGATCCCTACACAGCAGGCCACCAGCGACGCGTGTCCGATCTTGCCTGTGCCATTGCCGGAAGAATCGGATTTTCGGAAGATCAAACCGATGGTCTGCGTATGGGAGCGATGATCCATGATATCGGGAAGATATCCATTCCCGCAGAAATTCTGGCCAAGCCTGGAGAGTTAAGCGAAATCGAGTTCGGTCTTGTAAAAGCCCACCCCAAAGCCGCCTATGAAATCCTGAGGTCCATTGAATTCCCGTGGCCGATTGCCCAAATGGTGCTTCAACATCACGAGCGAATGGATGGCTCGGGTTATCCTTCCGGTCTTACCGGTGAAGAGATCATAACGGAAGCAAGGATCCTGGCTGTGGCTGATGTAGTTGAGTCCATGTCCTCTCACCGTCCTTACAGGCCAAGTCTTGGCATAGATAAGGCATTAGAGGAAATCTCTGAGGGAAAGGGTGTGGTTTATGACACTGAAGTTGCAGAAGCGTGTCTAAGCCTTTTCAAGGAGAAGGTCTTTGAATTCAGTTCTTAGACAGCGAGTACGCTTTTTCTCATCATGGAGTTTATCTTTAATCTTTCCAGGGAAAGTTTTATGACATCCCTGGCCAGGTCTTTTCGGGTCATGTAGTCTTCAAAAAAGGCTTCGACTTCTTTCTCTCTTTCAAGGCCGCACATCGGGATAATTCCGGCGATTACCCTCTCATAATGCAGGGGATGGAACTGCTCAAGCGCACTAAGCTGTGAAATATACCAGTCCCACATAAGGGGTCCTGCATATGGGTTTGCGGCCATAGATACTATGGGGACAAATTTGTTCCTGTCCGGAACCTTATCCAGGGTGTATTGCAGGGCCTTTTCAATCAACCGGGTTTTTGAAAAACTACCCAGCGCTATCAACAGGTTCATCCTTTCATGTTCACTTTCAGATGAATTCAGCCGGTTATTAAACCAGTCAAAGGTCTTGTTGTCACCGTTCAGTGCGCCGACCTGCATGATGCTTTTTATGATATCCGGATGAATGGATTCTCCTTTCATGAGTGATGAGAACCTGAAAAGCGCAAATTCCCGGACATCTGTTGAACCAAAAAGCACGGCAGGCAGCATAATCCGGTCTCTGAGGATGGACATTGTGTGCTTTTCATTTTGCCCCGGTTCCTGGCCGATTTCTGCAAGGATTCTCTCAAACAGGGCCTTCCCCGTGGCTGCAATTTTTTGTTTTTTTGGGCCTTGTATTATCATGTATGCATCAAACAGGTTGTCTGCAATACCTGCGAGGGGCAGGAACTCTTCCTCATGGGCATAATTGGCTAAAAAATTCAGGTAATCATCAATAGAGGCCCGGCTGCCCTTGACCATGGCATAGAGGTCGTTTTGAAGCCCCCATCTGTCTTCTGCCGGGAGTTTTTTCTTAAGAACGAGTTCTCCAAGTTTATGCGTGTCATTAGTGTCTTCATACCTGACCCTGAAAAATCCGGTCTGCCTGTCATTGACTTTGTATGCAACCACATCCGGGCCAATATCAATGCTTGCCTGTTTGGTTTCGAGAAGCGTGGTTACGGATTTTGAATCACCGCTTTTGTAAAAGAGCCTGACCGTAATCGGGACAACCCATTCCTGGGTTGAGTTACTTGGCAGGTAAGTGAATCTTTCCTGGGTGAGAACAATTCGGTCCCGGTCCTTCTTCACCCGGATAAATGGGTATCCCGGCTGCTCGATCCAGCTCTTCATTATTCCGGCAACGGGCATTTTCGAGACCTCTTCAAATGATTCCCATACATCGCTGCTTGACGCACACCCATATGCATGCTTGGTCAGATAATGTCTGAGACCTCGAGTGAAGCTCTCATCACCCATATATCCCTTGACCTGCCGCATGATACTCCCGCCCTTGTCATAGATTATAGGAGCCGTACTGGAGTTGATAACCACATGTTCGCCTCCGGGAATCTCTATTGGGATTGTCTCGATCAATGCGTCCCTGTCAAGGGCATTATCTGTCTGTCCCTTGAGGAATTGATCCCATGTATCCCATTCGGGATAATATTCTCCTACGATGTCATAACCAAAATATGTGGCAAAGCTCTCATTGAGCCAGAGGTATTTCCAGTCCGAAGGGGTAACCAGGTTTCCAAACCACTGGTGTACTATCTCATGGGCGATGATTTCGCAGATCCTTTCTTCTCCTGCCCTGGATGTAATATCAGGATAACGGAGAAGCAGGTTCTCGCGGAAGGTGATTGCACCCCAGTTTTCCATTGCGCCGAATGCAAAGTCAGGGATTGCGATCAGGTCGAGCTTTGGGAGAGGATATTTTATGCCATATTTCGTTTCACAGGATATTAGGGATTTTCTGGCGAAATCGAGACCAAACCGGGCGTATTTTGTCATGCCCGGCAAAGTGGCCACTCGAACCAGGACATCTCCCGGATCTTCAAGAAATTTATAGTCGCCAACCGTGAAAAAGACAAGATATGTCGACATCTCAGGCGTCTGCTCGAACCTGACAAGCTTCTTGCCGGTCCCTGAAAGACGTTCTTCAGCTATCGGTGTATTGGATATGGCTGTCAGGCTATTATCAATGATCATCTCTATGTCAAAGGTTGCTTTCCTGAAGGGGTGGTCAAAACAGGGGAAGGCCCTTCTTGCATCGCTTTCTTCAAACTGTGTCACTGCAATGTATTTCGTTTCCCCCTTGCTTTTGTACCGGCTCCTGTAGAGACCGGCCATACTGTCATTTATGTGTCCCGTGTAGTCAATTCCAAGTCTTATCGTGCCTGATATCTCTACGGGAAGAGTGATCGTCATTTCCTCTTTGTCCTGGTTAACACGGAATGGACAGTTTACAAACCCGGAGTCAGTGCGTACCCTGCATGACCGAATGTCGAGGTCGAGGCTGTCTAATGTGATTTCGCTTACCGGTTCCGCGGCCTCGATCAGGATCTCAGTGCGACCGGAGAAGTTGAAGCTCTGCAGATCCGGTTCTATGCTGATTTTGTAGTTTGTCGGATTCACGCTATTCATTTTTTTCACATGAGTTTTTTCAGCCATGATATAACCTTTCAGATTAGATGAAGTATTCCAAAATTAGCCGATTGGAAAGCCGAGTATCGAAGAACGAAAGAAAGACAGGCGTTTATAGGTCCAGGTTGTAAATAACCTGAACACGAATGGTTGCAAAAAAGTGTAAATTAGCATAAACAGACTAATTGGGCAAGGATGGAAAATATAATTATA
>JAYEIR010000042.1:3743-5722 GCA_034660135.1 Thermodesulfobacteriota bacterium | reverse complement strand
ATATTCTGTTGTTTGCTTTGAGCTTTCAGCTTTGAACTTTGAGCCCCTCCGGTTTATCCGGATTAGGCTTGGGAACCGATATCACTTCTCCTTTTCATTGATGATAAGGGCCTGATATTTGTTCAGAGAAGGATCGTTGTATCGGAGCAGAATGATTTCTGTTTTCACTCTTTTTTGGATATTAATAATCAGACGTGTTTGCTTACTCAAGATGAAGAATCCTCTTCCGGTCAGGTCGTAAACCCCCTCGGGAACAGGTTTATCCGGCGCAGTGGTTTGCCTCTGGATTTTTTCGAGCACGCGTAGTAACGTCAGTGCCCCGGTCTTGTCCGTAATGCTAATCCCGTATTTTTCATCATCTCTGACAATTCTGATTTTGATCTCTTTTTCCCTGGGTATGACGACATACTGGGGAAAACTGGTCTGATTCTGATCTCTTTCTTCGGGAGTGACTTCATAAACACTGTATATAAGCGCATTGGTCATTAATTCTGAGACATAAGCAGAGAAATAATGCCTTTCTTCAGGGTCAAGGCTGTCAACAAAATCCTGGAAGTGGTTTTTTGGGAAGTCTTTGACCTGAAACCTCCCCGAAAAGAAATATGTCTTCTCAAAGTGAGTATACCCATTTGGGAAAAACGGTGAACACCCAAAAAAGTCCTTCCCCAACAACTTGGCGGTAACCGCCCTGACGGTCGACTCGCTCAATGATCCCGGCATGAGAATATTTCCGATCCCACACTGACTGGCCAGTTTCAGGTTATCATGTTCGGTTGGACACATCAGCACAACGTTTGAGCGGAATATGGCGAGAAGTTGATGCAATTCCTTCTTGGAATCTTCCATTCTTTCGAGATCCGGCTCGAAGAACAGAAGGTGGGTCTCCTTTGCATCACCCGGGGACTGGATTAACTCTATGGGAAAGGGTAGTTGGTTGGTGTGGTTCAGGTTCTGAAAGATATGGATAAGCCTTTTTCTCAGGGCGGGGGTGCTCGCAAGAATATGAATGCCTTTCTTTGATCCCTTCACACGATCCTCATGCGCTAAAGGTGCTTAGTTTACCGATCCATGTCCCTTTAATGCGTTTTTCACCACGGCACGTATCAGTTTGAAATAGTAAGACATTTTTTCGCGAATCTTCCAGTAACCTTCGGCACCTTGAGTAAATCCATAGACAAGGGAATTGCGCAAGGAAACAATGCCCTCGTTTCCTGCATAATAGGTCTTGCCTTTTCCCACAAACATAGCGAAATGGGCATCGCTACTCCCGGTAACCGCAATCTTTATGTGTTGTTTTAGCATGGTCTCTATAGCCGCAATGTTATATTTGACCCCAGACCCGGGAACCGCGTTAGTGCACTCGATGGCATCAAACGGAACGGTTTTGATCAAGTCACCGCACCCTAACCTCACCCCCAAAACCCTATCGAGCCACTGGGGAGAATAGGGATGATGGGCAACCGCAATCCCCCCCGCCTCGTGAATCAGACGGACTGTTTCAGCGGCCGTCAGGTCCTTCGGAAAGGTCTTCATTACAAAAAGAGCCCCTATGTGCCCTTCAAGCGAGGATACCTCCGTGCCTGGCACTACGGCCAGAGGTAACCGCCGTTCATGCGCCAGCCGTCTCGCCTCAAAGGCGCCCTGGATCTCGTCATGGTCGGTTATGGCAATTGCGTCGAGCCCTACGGCTAAGGCCTGTTCGAGGACCTTCTCAAGATCATCGCCGTCCGACCACTCGGTATGCATATGCAAGTCAGCGCTGTTTTGAAGGATAATCCGGTTTTTGTCCTTGATCCCGGCAAGGCGCAGTCTTGGGAGGTAGTAACGTTCATAATCTGTTGGCTCCCAGATCTGGAGACTTTCAACCCGTTCCAGGTCCGCTAAGGCATTATTTTCGGATTTTTGCAGTTCAGCGAAGTCCGTTTCATACAGACTCAAATCAATATCGTCGCGACTTAATTTCCTTGTCGGTTTCAAGT
>JAYEIR010000042.1:0-3643 GCA_034660135.1 Thermodesulfobacteriota bacterium | reverse complement strand
AATTAGAACCCCTTTACAGCTCCCTGAGTGTCATCAAAAATCTCAAAGATGCGGTGCAACCGGGTCAGCTCAAAGATGCTGCGCACGGAATCCTTGAGAGAGGAAATCTTGATATCACCGCCCTGCTTATTAACGGAACGGAGAGATGAGACAAGACTGCCTAATCCCGAACTGTCAATGAAATCAATATCAGCCATATCAATGACAAGGTTAAGCCTCTTTTCATGGACAAGCGCAGCGACCTTTTCTTTGAGATCGTTTGCTGAAGATGCGTCCAGCCTTCCCGTAAGTCTCAGCACATCAATTCCATTTGTTCTCTCATCCTTAATTTCCATCTTTATTCCTCCCTTTTCTATTCAGTGTCTGACCGAAAACCTTGAAATGTGATTTTATAATTTTGCTCGGAACCGTCAGGTTTCAGACTTCGCCCATTATCAGGCCAACTTTTTTTTCATAGTAAAACAATTCTTTCCTTTCTCCGATTTATAGACAACACTATCCATAATCGTTTGAATGATGGCAAGCCCCCTTCCTCCATCGGGAATATTGTCCGGATCAGCAGTGTTATGTCCAAGTGTCTCCATAGATCGTTTCTCTAACAGTCCTTTCTCAAGCGGTGTCCCTGTGTCATAAACATCCAGGGTTAGCTCCTTAGAAGAGAGTGCAAAAACAATTTCAACCTGGTACACGGAATTGTAGCCATAGGCATGCTTTATGCTGTTGGTGACAGCTTCAACAGCACATAGCTCTATCTGGAAGGTCTCTTGATCAGAAAAAGAGGTTAGAGAACACAGCTTGTTGATTGTCATCCCGACAAGAGGAATGTTTTCCAGATCACTGTCAATAATGAGTTTGATTTTCCTTGGCATAATGTATTCCCTCTGTTGTAAACAGGGCGTAACTGCCAAAAGCCTTCAGTCTCCTGCTCTCCGGATCATTCTTAGCTTCCTTCCCCTGTTATTTCCAGTGCCAGCAGGCTGATATCATCCTGAGGTGCATTCATCTTTCCAAATTCCATGATTGACTCTATGACGCCATCAACGATATTATTTATGGGTTCGTCCTTTAGTCTTTGCAACTCTTCATAAAAACGGTCTTCTCCGTAAAATGCCCCGTCTTTGTCCTGATATTCGACAATTCCATCCGTATAGACAAACAGCTTGTCACCCTTTGACAGATTCTTTTCACCCTCTTCGAAGGGTAGAATACCACCCATGCCTATAATTGTCCCGCCCTCTTCAAGGAACTCAATGCTGCCGTCACGATGGAGAAGAACCGGGGGTGGATGCGCTGCATTGCTGTACTTGACGGTCCACTCCTCAGTATCCAGAATAAGATAACTGATAGTAAAGAACTTGTCGAAACGATCTATCGGGTATTCCCGGTCAAGCGTGTTGAGTACCTCGGCAGGAGATACAATCTCAAAGAAGGGTGGAGGCACGATAGCCTTCTTTAGAAGTAGGCCACGGTGGGGGACGAGCATCTGGGAAGCAGAGACAGTTACAAGTGCCGAAGGTATCCCATGACCGCTGACATCAAGCATGTATATAGCCCAGTGTGACTCATCCAATCGAAGTATGTTGAAAATATCGCCCCCGATCTTTTCGCATGGTATGAACTTCCATGCCACATCTATTGTATTAATATCAGGGTGAGTTTGAGGAAGCAGGCTTCGCTGGATTCCTGCAGCTGCTTTTAGGTCATCATCGATCAGCTTCTGTTTCTTAATCAGGTCCTGGTTGGCCGATTCCAGACTTTTGGTCAGATCCCGAATCTTCAATTGAGCCCTGCATCGGGCTAATACCTCCCCTTTGTTAAAGGGTTTGGTCACATAATCGGCCCCACCAACCTCCAGACCCTTGATCTTGTCTTTCGTCTCGGCCATGGCCGATAGGAATATGATGGGGATAGGGGCAAAGAGACTATCTTTTTTCAGCTCTCTGCACACTTCATAGCCATCCTTCTTGGGCATCATGATATCGAGCAGGATCAGATCAGGCAGTTCCCGGACTGCAACTTCAACTGCCTCTTCTCCATCTGCAGCCTCATACAATTCATATCCTTCTTTACCCAGAATTGCCATGAGCAATTTTCTGTTGACCGGATTGTCATCTACGATAAGAATCTTCTCGGGCATCTAAAATAATCCTCCTTTATCACTCACTTTTACTCCTGCGATAAGCAGGTAGCGCTGACTCTTTGAGATGAGCAAAAACATGTACCTGAAGCCAGGTGTCAAGAGCCAAAGATCTCCACCAGGATACTCTCCAGCTTTTCTTCAAGCATCTCATATGACAGATACTGCCAGCCAAGCATGTAATTTTTCTCGGCCATCTGCTCTATGCGGTTCCGGTCCTTGAGCAGACTGCGTATGTCATCTACGGTGCTGGTTGTGATGAAGTCGCTGAAAGCTATAACATCAAAACCCTTTGGCTCGATGTCGGCCTCAAAGATCGCATACCGGTTTACTGCCACGGGCCTCCGGAAGTAGATTGCCTCGACAAAGGCATTTCCGTATCCCTCATAGGTTGAGGGAAAGGTTACCAGGTCTGCATGAGGATATATGTCCCGCAGGGTGTACAGCTTGCGGCCCTGTTCGTCCTGACCACGTTGTTCCGCAATTCGATCCGGGATCATGAGCAGGTCCACGTCCATAAAACCTGCGAAGTCCTCGATTCGTTTCAGATATTCATGACCCTCATCGCCTGCCTCATGGGTGATTACAAGGGTGGCCTGGGGATGATCTAAACGCCGCACAAGCTCGATGGCGGTTTCAATACCTTTACGGGATACAACGCGGGTGGGCTGCAGGATCAGCAGGTGATCTTCACTCAAGCCGATATCACTGCGGAAATCGCGGGTATAGTCATCAATGTCCGGTGCCATTTCCTTAAAATTCAGCACGTTGGGCACGAGTGTCCAACTGGCGCCCGTCCTCTGGGCAAGCTGTTCACCTGCAATGGAATTAATAACCACGTGCCGGATGAGTGGATGGATCGGAGGAAATGCCCAGCGGAGGTAATCCATAGCTGCAGGACTGTTGAATCGTTGACGTTCCCAGTAGAAATCATGATGATGCGCAATTGTGGGGATGTCATTTTCCATAATAAATTCTGTTATGGCTAAACCCAGCGGGATGTTTACCGGAATCGTCAGGGCGTTTTGAGTGACCAGGATGTCAAATCCGAAACGTCGGTAGAATTCTTCGAGCCCGGTCTTAATGGTTTCCTTGAGTTCATGGATCCGGTGGGTCAGCTCCCGTGTACGTTTCTTCTGCGAAAATAGTGCATCCTGGACTTCGGTAATGGCTTCATGATGGAAAAACGCTTCAGGCACAAGATGAGACAGGCTGGGATCGGTGTCCAGCTTTCCAGCCATAAAAAAACACTTACACCCCTTTGATGTCAACAGGTTCACCCACTTCGCTGTTTCCAGTGATACACCGTCTGTTCCTGCCAGCCGGGTCGACACAAACCCAAAGGATGGCGTTTTGCGGTCAAATACGCTCATGATCCGATCCCCCTTTTGATTGAAGCGAACAATCATTTATGCTTGAATTGCACTTAGCCGAATTTTTTAACAATTAGCAAAATTTGGCCCTCTTGTCAAACTCAACGTCAGATCGTCACGACGAACTTTCTAT
>JAYEIR010000041.1:0-24165 GCA_034660135.1 Thermodesulfobacteriota bacterium | reverse complement strand
ATCTCTAATGTTATGGGATCAAACTTTTGCCCCATTTTTTCCTCCTAATTTTAGACGGGATATACAGGATAGACTGGATATATAAAAAAGAGAAAAATCATGTGCATCCTGTTAATCCTGTCAAAGAATATTGCGCCCTGAACCTCTTAGAATTCTATCCACAAAAACCCGTACTCATCTACGGAAACAGACGCATCTTCCCCCACGATAACGGTGGATTCCCTTTCTTCAATAATGGCAGGGCCTTGAAATCCCGCGCCGGGAAAAAATTTGTACCTGTCATAGACCGTGTAGGGGATAAAATCTCCGGCAATCCCGGAGTATGCCGGACGGCTCCCCTTCAGGGCATGCTCAAGCGAGCCGGCCTTTTTATCCATCTTGGGCAACTCTAACAGGCGTTCAGGCAGGCTGGCCCTGACCTTGAAGTTTATAAACTCCACCGGCGAGTCCGGGTAAGTCCTGCCATACAGCTTTTTATATATCTCATCAAAACGATTTCGCACCTCATCCCTTTTGACAGATGTAAAATCGCTTTCCGGAATGGGGATATTGGTCTCAGAGCCCTGTCCCACAAAGCGGACATCCACTGATCTTTCAAATTTTATACCCTCGGCCCTGCCCGACTTCTCCAGGGTCCTGACCCCTTCCACCTCCATGCCTTTGAAGATTTCTTCTATCTCCTCAAAATTAGCAAGATCAAGGGAAACCTTATGACTCCTGACAAGATCAAACGCCCTTGGAGCGGTGAAAAAACCGAGGGCCGAACCCACACCTGCATTCGGAGGAACAATTAATCTTGGGGCTCCCAGTTTTTTTGCCAGGCCATAGGCATGTACCGGACCTGCACCACCAAAGGCTGCCACAGTGACCACCTTGGGATTCCCGCCTTTTTCCGCAATATGGGTCTTGGCCGCTGCTGCCATGGTCTCATTGATCAGATCATGGATACCCCATACGGCCTGTATGAAAGGCACATCCAACGGCTTTGCGATCTTTTCCTCTATGCCCCGCCTTGCAGCCTCCTTGTCGAGCCTCATTTCCCCGCCAAGGAAATAGTTCTCGTCCAAATAGCCCAAAAGAAGATCAGCATCCGTAACTCCCGGCCCTGTCCCTCCCCGGGCATAGCAAATAGGACCTGGATCAGCCCCGGAACTCTCCGGTCCGACCTGCAGGGTCCCCATTTTGCTGACCTTGGCGATACTTCCGCCCCCGGCCCCTATCTCCATCAGGTCAACCACAGGCACCTGAATGGTGAGACCACTGCCCTTCATGAACCTCTGGACACGACCCACCTCAAACGTGGGAACCACTCCTGCAACACCCCCCTGGATCAGACAGGACTTTGCAGTAGTACCCCCCATGTCAAAGCAGAACATCTCCGGGATATCAAAGAGCCTCCCATAGTACTGGCCAGAAATGACGGCCGCTGTCGGCCCTGACTCGATGATCCTGACAGGAAATTCCGCCGCGGTCTCAACTGATGTGATGCCGCCGCTTGAGAGCATAATAAAGAGCTTGCCTTTGGAACCGATGTCCTCCAACTTTTTGGACAGTTTTGACAGGTAATTTCCCGTCAGAGGTTTTACATAGGCATTGGTCACAGTGGTGCTGGTTCTTTCATACTCTTTTATCTGTGGCAGGACTTCATAAGATATTGATACAGAGATATCAGGGGCCTCCTCAAGTATGATATCCTTTATCGTCAGTTCGTGGGACGGATTTTCAAAAGAGTTAAGGAGACAGACGGCTATTGACTCAACTCCTGTTTTAATTAATCGTTTTACAACCTCTCTTGCCTCTTCCGGATCAAGGGGCCTCAATATAGTTCCGTCGCTCCTGACCCTCTCATCAACTTCAAGGCGAAATCTCCTTGGTACCAACGGCACGGGGAACTCAGCAAAGATGTCATAAGGGGCATATCTGATTTCCCTCCCGAGTTCCAGGACATCCCTGAAACCCTTTGTTGTAATCAGCCCGGTCTTTGCCCCTTTTCTCTCTATTATTGAATTAATGACCAGGGTTGTTCCGTGTATGACCTCGTCCAGACCCCCGACAAACGGGAATAATTTCTCCTCCATTTCCCTTATCCCCTGTTCCACTGCATCAGAAGGATCGCTGGGTGTGGTCAGGCACTTGTTGATCTTGATTTCACCTGTCCGGTCGTTGAGCAGGACAAAGTCGGTAAAGGTGCCGCCTATGTCACAGCCAAGGCGGTAGTATTTATCAGACATATATGACTCCTGACGGGTTGCGGGTTGCGGGTTTTCAGATGTCAATTCATTCGGGTGCAGTTACTCTCATCTCGCGGAAAATAATAAACATTTCAGACAGGATTACAGGATTGACTTGATTTTATAAAAAAAAGTTAATGCATATCCTGGAAATGGCTTTTCATTTCAAACACGTTCCAGATCTATAAACGACCACAGGAAATAAAAAATCTTGTTTATCCTGTTATCCTGTCTAAATAATATGATCCCTGTTTTTTATTGCTTCGAGGACCCTTTCCGGGGTAATAGGCAGATCCCTGATCCTGACTCCTATGGCATCATATATGGCGTTGGCAATGGCCGGCGCAGTGGGCACGAGACCAGGTTCCCCCACACCCTTGGCACCATATGGCCCGGCCTCATCACCCGGCTCGATCACAACCGGCTCAATAGGAATGACATCCATGGCGGTAAGCAGCTTGTAATCCAGGAAATTGGGGTTCATAACCTTTCCCTTTTCCAGCTTGATCTCCTCTGTAAGACCATAACCCACACCAGTATAAACCGCCCCGTATACCTGACCTAAAAGGAGGGTCGGATTCATGGCCTTTCCCACATCATGTGCAGCAATGAGCTGAAGGATCTTCACCTCTCCTGTCTCTTCATCCACCTCCACCTCAACGCCTGAGGTGCCAAATGCGTAAGTCATTGAGAGATTTCCTTTGAATTCCCTGTCCAACGTCTCCGTTGGGGGATCATAAAAGGCCTCGGCCACCACTACCCTGCTCTGCCCCGTGCCCACATGCAGGCCACGCCTCAGGACCTGGCTTACATCCATCTTAAAATAAGGATGGTCAGGGGCGTTCTTTGGGAAGATCATCCTGTCTCTTATATTTAGATTCTCAGGGTCTGATATCAGGCTGTAATCAAGATCGGGCTCTACAAAATCAGGATCCTTCCTCTTTTTCTTCTTAAATCCTCCCTTGATCAGCCTTGGCATTAGTTCGACCGCCATTTCCAGGATCTGTTTCTTGGCCTTTTCACAGGCCACGATTGCCGCATTGCCGGCCATAAAGGTGTGCCGGCTCGCATGGGTCCCTGCATCCCACAAACACAACCCTGTATCACCAAACGTCAAAGAGATATCCTCCGGCTTGACCCCCAAAGACTCGGCAACAATCTGAGAAATCACAGTGGGAGACCCCTGACCTTGATCAGTCCCACTTTCCAGGACATCCACAAACCCATCTTCATCCACCTTGATCATGATGCCGTGGCCATCGGAAAGGGTAACCCGCGCACCGCCCGCCACATGGATCAGTGACGCCATGCCCACTCCCCTGCCGTTGCGTTTCCCTTTTTTCTCGCTCCAGTCGAGCTCCTGCTTTACTGAATCTATACACTCCTTGAGACCGCACGAGGTTATTTTCAGCCTCATGGGTGTCAAATCACCCGGCTGATTGCGGTTAATCAGTCTGAATTCAGCCGGGTCAATACCCGCCTTTTCAGATAGTGTATCCATCGAGGTTTCTACGGCAAAATTGGCCTGTGGGTTTCCATAACCCCTCATAGCCTGGCAGTAGATATTATTCGTGTAGACGCAGGTCGCCTTAAAAGAGACATTGGGCACACGGTAGAGCGAGGACATGGGCATCATCATCACTGACGGGGTTGTAGCCCCCCACGATGTATAAGCCCCATTATCCAGGATCGCTTCCACCTTCCTGAAGGTCAGTTTCCCCTCACTGTCACAACCCTGCTCTATGGTAAACATGGCAGGTTGCCTTGGCGGCAAAGCCCGGAATTCCTCTTCCCTGTCAAACAGGATCTTTACCGGCCTCCTGGTCTTGAGTGCAAGCTGGATACATATGAATTCATAGATATCCGTATCTAATTTGGTCCCAAAGCTGCCGCCCACTATGGGGTTAATCACACGAACCTTTTTACCTTTCAGGCCGATCTGAGAAAAATATTCCGAAATTCTGCCCTTATCCCCAAAAATTACATTGGTTTGATTGTACATGGTCAGGTTATTGTTGGAATCAAACTCCGCGATACACCCGCTCGTACCCATGCAACACTGGTTCACCCATGTAGTGCTAACCTTGTCCGTTACAATGTATGCTGAATCCTTGCGGCCCTGCTCAACATCTCCTGCCTGAAAGTTCCATGGCAACGGGAGGATATTGCTTTTGGCAGGCCTTCCTCTTGCATCCACCTCATGGACGAGTGGTGCACCTTCCTTCATGGCCTCAACAGGATCAAACACAGCAGGCAGTTCTTCGTACTCCACTTCGATCAGACCTATCGCCTCCTCCGCTATGTCAGGACTCACGGCTGCAACAGCGGCCACCTCATCTCTGAACTGTCGAACCACGTCCTTTTTAAGTACGGATTGATCCTTTAAGAAACCGACCCTCACATCCGGGATGTTGTAGCCGGTCAGGACAGCCCTTACACCAGCAAGCTTCTCCGCTTTAGACGTATCAATGCTTTTGATCCTTGCGTGGACATAGTCGCTGTAAAGTATTTTGCCATAGAGCATTCCGGGACGTTTCAGATCATCGATATAGATGGCCCTGCCCGTGACCTTGTCGGTCTCTATTGTCCTTGGAACGCTCTTTCCAACATACAGATGATCAGACATCCTCTCCTCCTATACATCATCCTTTCTGTTTGACTGTTTCCGCGGCCATTTCTATGGCCTCAACAATCTGAACATATCCGGTGCACCGGCAAAGATTACCGGCAATACTTGTCCTGATTTCATCTTCCGTTGGATCAGGTTTGTGATCCAGAAGGGACTTCGCCGACATGATCATCCCGGAGGTGCAAAACCCGCACTGCACCCCATTATTTTCAAGAAAGGCATTCTGAAGGGGATGCAAGGTCCCGTCGCTGTCTGCTATCCCCTCAATCGTGGTAACAGTCCTCCCTTCCACCTCAGGAATTGGATACAGGCATGAATTTACTGCCTCACCGTCGATAATAACCGTGCATGCACCGCACTCACCTGCTCCGCATCCCTCCTTTGGACCTGTCAATTCGAAAAATTCCCGCAACGTCCTGAGAAGTGTCCAGGTCACCGGGACCTCCGCTGTCACGGCATCACCATTCAAGGTAAAAGAAATCGATACCTTTTTCATCTTGATCTCCTTATTCATTGATTCCTGAGACGTTCAGCAGCCAGCCTGGCCATTCGAGGGACAAAGACCTGAATTATGTCCCTGCGATACCATTCCTTGCCCCTCATGCTGTCCCTTGGAGAAGACTCTGAGGACGCAATCTTGCCTGCCTCTTCAAGCACATCATCATTCAGACGCTTACCCCTTAAGAATTCTTCGGCCTTGTAAGCCCTGATGGGTGTTGGCGCTGCCACGGTTAATCCGATTCTCACATCAGACACTGTCTCGTCGTCCGCCAACCTGACCGCTACCGCAACACCCAATATCGGGAGATCCATGGCCTTCCTTCTTGAGTGTTTCCAGTACGCACTACCAAAACCCTCCATTTCTTCAGGGATATCGAACTCAATAAGGACCTCATCCTGTTTTCGTACGGTCTTTGACGGGCCTGTAAAAAACTCGCTTATCGGGACACGGCGCCTTCCATCAGGACCTTCCAGTACTACAACGGCATCAAGCACCAGCAGGGGACCGGCTGTATCCGCCGAAGGCGCAGCATTACAAATATTGCCTCCTATTGTAGCGACATTTCTGATCTGGACCGATCCCACTCTGGAGGCACCGTCATGGAGTGCGGACAGCTCTGTTCTGACCATGTCCGATTGTTCCAACATCCTGTGAGTGGTCAGACCACCGATATGATAACCGCTGTTTTTCCTGATATACCGTAAATCATCCAGACCCCGAAGAGAAACGAGGACCTCGGGAGACAGTTGCCTGTTTCTCATGTTCACCATTACATCGGTCCCGCCTGCAATCAGTGTTGCCTTAGGTCCGTAGTCTTTGAGAAGGCTCAAAACTTCTTTGACACTTCCAGGCTTTTTGTAATCAAAGTCGATCATCTTAAAACCCCTTAATTATTGTCACGGTTATCAAATACTCGCTTGCTCTTTCTCTCTGATCTCGGCAGGGATCCTGGGTCCACAATCTCTATATCCCCGCTGACAAAAATCTGTTTCTTTATCTGTGCGGATATCATTTTGCTTAAATCAGGGTCTTGACTCCTGTCAACGCCCTCGCCGCGCTCCACCTTGACGGTCATATAGTCTTTTCCATCTTCTTTTCTATCCAGAATGACCTGAAATTCACTTCCTATTTCATCAAAGCCTGAGAGAATGTGATCAATCTGCCCGGGATAGATGTTAACCGCCCTGAATATAATCATGTCGTCCGAACGGCCCAAAATCTGGTCGTGTCTCGGAAGAACCGAGCCACACGCACACAGGCCGGGGATCATTCGTGTCAGATCCCTGGTACGATAACGAATCAGGGGAACGGCTTCTTTTCTCAGAGTAGTCACCACCATCTCACCTGTCTCCCCCTCAGGCACGGGCTTCAGGGTTTCAGGATCAAGTATCTCGAGGATATAATAATCAGCCCAGTAATGGATTCCCGCATGGTGAACACAGTCCAGTCCTGTTCCCGGCCCATAGAGTTCCGTCATCCCGGGGATATCGAACATCTGCTCCAGGCCCAGGAGATCGCCTATCCGCTTCCTCATGGCATCGCTGGATCTCTCTGACCCGAAGATCATCTTTTTGAGATTTATTTTGTCCCTGATGCCCCTCTTGTTTACCTCCTCGGCCATAAGGAGTCCCATGGAGGCAGTACAGCACATGACCGTGGTTTGGAAGTCAACCAGGAACTGGCACTGCATGTCCATGTTTCCGGGCCCCGCCGGAATGACCATGGCGCCGAATTTCTCACATCCTAATTGAAAACCGGCTCCGGCTGTCCAAACACCGTAACCCACTGCGATCTGGACCCTGTCTTCCCGACTCAATTCAGCCATTTCGTAGCAGCGTGCAAAGAAGTGGCCCCAATCATCAATGTCTTTCTGAGTGTAACAAAGTACCTTTCTCTTCCCGGTGGTCCCGGATGAAGCGTGGATTCGCACCACGTCCTCAAGAGGTACGGAAAGTAGGGGAAAAGGATAACCTTCCTGAAGATCCTTGGATGTCGTAAAGGGAAGTTTTTCTATATCATCAAGCGAACGGATATCTTCAGCCTTGATCCCGGCTTCATCCAGCTTCTTTTTGTACACGGGGCATCCGTTGTATGCATGATCTACGGTCCATTTCAATCCCTCAAGCTGTAATTCCCTCAGCTCGTCTTGTGTCTTAACCGTGGGCATAAAAGTCTCTGTCATGGTCTTTATCACCTCGTAATTATTCAGGTTGTTTAGTCTGTAGGCTGAAGGCTGTTAGTTTTCTAAGTCTCCACAATCTTTGATTCGCAGTTAGAAATGTTGGAAATTTCCCTGGTTGCCTGATAAATCAGAAGCACCACTTCGTCATCCAACGGGCTACCGTACAAGATTCGGTAAAAAGGTGACTAATTGCGGAAAAACCATCAAGATTATTATACAAATGATGTATGCAGGCAAAAAGTAGGTCACACCTCTGAAGACCTTGGACAGCGGCACATCTTTGGCAATCCCGCCGACCACATAGGTGGTGGCTCCCACGGGCGGTGTTACAGCGCCGAGAGTGGTTATTACGGTTATGGTTACGGAAAACCATATGGGATCATACCCGAGCTGTATGGCCACAGGGAAAAAGATTGGTATGGTAATCAACAGAAGAGCAAGCGCGTCCATCACGGCACCGCCTATCATGTAGATAATAAAGATGATGGCCATAATAAACATACCCGGCACAGGCAAATCAGAAACCCAGGCAGCAATGTCAAACGGTATCCTGGTCACAGCAAGGAATCTGCCAAAGACCACTGCACCGGTAACCAACACCATGACCATGCACGATATTCTCAAGGTATCCACAATAGAGGCAAGAAATCCCTTCCAACTGAGATTACGCTGCACGATACTTATTAAAAGAGCAAAAAAAGAACCTGCCGCCCCCGCTTCTGTCGGTGTAAAGAAGCCGAAATAGAGACCCAGCATGATCAGCAGAAACAGAATAATGATTTCCACAGCGCCCGGAAGAGATGAGATTTTATCCCTAAGGGTTGTTTTTGGTCCTGTCGGCCCCCAAGTTTTATTAACAAGACACAGAAAATAAACTGTTACGAGAAAAAGCACAGCGAGAAGCACACCGGCCATAATACCACCGTAGAAAAGCTTGCCGATTGATTGTCCCGTATATATACCTATGACAATCAAGACCACACTCGGAGGAATTACAACACCAAGGGTAGAGCCACAGGCAATAGCGCCGGTGCTTAACATGGGTTCGTACTTGTATTTCTTCATCTCAGGTAAGGCTACCGCAGTCATGGTAGCTGCAGTTGCTGCGTTAGAACCGCAGATGGCGGCAAAACCCGCGCATGCCATTATCGTGGCCATGGCAAGCCCGCCTCTGACCTGCCCTAACCATTTATAGGCAGTGTTATATAATTTTACGTTGACCCCGGAATAATACGCTACCTCGCCCATAAATATAAAAAGGGGAATCACAGTCAGTCCATATTTCGAAAAAGTAGTCCAAATGTCCGTACTTACCATTGTGATTGCAGCGTGGAACGAAACCACATACCAGAAACCACAGAAGCCCACCACGGCCATAGCAAAACCAACTGGCATTCCCAGGAAGAATATAATAAGGAGAAGGATAACTATGCCGATTATACCAATAAGCGCTAAGTCCATGTCTTAAGCTCCTTTTCCTTCAGTGAACAGTTTCAGAAAGTCAACCAGCAAGACCAAAGTGAGGACAAAACAGCCAAGTGCGACTCCATAGGTAAAGGGATAGAATATGATCCTCAATGTTTCGGTAACTTCCCCTGTCTCGCAGAGGTTCGCAGCCCACTGAGTCATCCTCCATCCCACAAGTGCAAAAAAAATCATGCAAATAAGATAATTGGTGCCGCTTAACATCTTCTGGGTCTTCTTTGAAAAGCCGGCCACAAGAATATCTAACGCTATATGCCCCTTTTTAGCCTGTGTGAAAGCAATGGCAAAAGCGGCAATAATGGCACCAAAAAATCCCATGAGTTCAAAAGTACCCTTGACCGGAATCCAGACAACACGCAGAAATATGTTTGCGCATGTCAAAAAAATCATTGCCATCAAAAAGCAGCCGGCTATAAAGACAAGTGCCTGATTCAAGTAACGACTTACCTTATCTAAGAGTTCCATATCTGCCTTCCATTCAATCAGTTAGACCGGTTGAGTAGTTAAGTGGTCGAGAAGTTCTCTTCAACCAACCTAACTGTTTGACCATCCAACCACTCAACCATTTGTCTGTTTAACTATCAATCAGAACCGCGAATAATACTCTTTGGCCACCTTTATGTCCCTAAGGATAGCCCTCGCAGGCAATCCCTTGGCCTTGGCATTGTCAATCCATTTAACAGTTATCGGCTTGAGCAGTCTATTCCATTTTCTCAATTCCTTTTGCGTTAATTTAATAATCTCAATGTTGTAATTTTTCTTGGACCACGCAATGGACTCGTCCACATGCTTATCCATGTATTCCCCTGTCCACTTGGCCTGTTCTTTTGCCAGGCCATCCATGACATCTTGCACGTCCTTTGGCAAGGAGTTCCACTTGTCCATGTTCATTACAACGGCAAAGGGATATACCGGCCCGTTAACTATTGTCACATACTTGCAGAGTTCGGCATATTTGAAATCCATAAGGGTCTCAAGTGAGGACATCGCACCTTTGACGATTCCCTTTTGAAGGGCTTCCGGTGTTTCAGACTGAGGCATGCCGACCGGAGTCGCACCGACTGCCTTCAAATACTGGGCAACTCCTCCGGACGCTCTCAATTCCAGGCCCTTAAGGTCCTCTAAATTTCTTACTGGTTTCTTTGAATAGATGTTTGCAGGTGCACAGGTAAACATTGTCAGGACCTTAACCTTTGCAAATCCCTCGGGATTAAACTTGTTGTAAAGGTCCAAAAGAGTTAGGCTGGCAATAGTTGCATTAGGAAATCCAACTGGTAAGGCGGTGGCATTAGTTACTATGAATCTGCCCGGCTGATAGGCCATACACAGACAACCGATATCGGCCTGACCTGCAATGACCCCGTCCATCATGTTCTTTGCTCCAAGCAGTGTGCCACCGGGGTAGGTGTTTATTGCAATCTTCCCGTTGGTCCTCTTCTCGACCTCTTTCTTCCACCTTTCCATCTGAACACACGGGAAAGTGGGAGCAGGCGGGAAATTTGCATAGCTTAGTTTAATCGGTCCTGCCGCAGCGGGCCCTGGGATCCAGGTGATTGCCAACAATGATGCCAAAAAGATTCCAGACAGTACAAATCCTAATTTTCGTCTCATTTTTCAGACCTCCTTAATTGTTGTGCGATTTATTAACCCTTCCCGACTGTGACCTCTCCTCTCACCCCCTTTCATGAAAAATAACCGTTTATAGTTGTCGGTTCATAGTTTACAGTTTTTTCAATGAACTATGCAACAATTGAAGCATTTTGGATATTGATTTCAACTCGTAACTCAGATTCAAAGGGGCAAAGGGCCTGCAATTCCTGTCGTGAACCTGTTACAATGCCCAGGAATAAGATTCCTGGACGGTTTCACTTTTTCTTTGTGCCTCTGCCCCTTCGTGCCTCCTGAATAGTTACTACCTAAAACCTGCAATTAGCTTCTATCAATTAGCCATTAGCTTAAAGACTACAAGTCTTTGTATGACTTTACGCTGAATTGAAACCTTCATTTTTTGATGCAACTGTATTATCTAACAACTAATTGATTTTATGCAGCTAATAGCTAACGGCTAACCGCTAATTGCATTTTTTAGTTACTATTAAAAAATACTCGGTTCCACATACTCTCCAAACACATCCCTGAACACATTCGCCATTTCCCCTACTGTTGCATAACACTTGCAGCAGTCCACGAGGTAGGGCATGACGTTTTCCTGTTCCTCGGCCGCCTTTTCAAGCGCCTTCAAGGATTGGGTAACAGCATTATTATCCCTTGTCTTTTTCAACTCCTTGAGGCGCTGAATCTGCAGGTTAGCGGACTCTTCGTTATATTCATGGAGTTCCACCTCCATGTCAACACCTTCTGTATATTTATTGACCCCCACCTTTGTGACCTTGCCTTGCTGCAGCTTTTTCTCATACTCGTAGGCCTGCCTGGCCACCTCTTTCTGGACATATCCATTAGAGACCGCTTCCACCATACCACCGGCTTTCTCCACTTTTTCCATCTCTTCAAGAATCTTTTCTTCCATTTCCTTGGTCAGTGTTTCCACAAAGTAGGAGCCGGCCAGGGGGTCCACAGTATCCCTGAGCCCAATTTCATCCATCAATATTTGAAAAGTCCTTAAGGATAAAAACGCCGCCCTTTCAGTGGGAATGGTATAGGCCTCATCAAATGAGCAGAGGGCCGTAGTCTGTGCACCGGACAGAGCCGCTGCAAGCGCATAGTAGGCACCACGCATAATATTGTTCTCCGGCTGCTGTTTGGTCAGGCCGGATCCGCCTCCCCCAAAAATACCCCGGAGAAAGAGGGCCTTTTTGTCTTGAACATCATATCTTTCCCTCAGGAATTTCGCCCACAATTTTCTGGCCGCACGGAACTTGGCCACTGTCTCCCAGAGATTACCGAAAATATTCAGGTTAAAGGAAAATCTTCCCACAAAATCCTCTGTCTTGTACCCGCGGGCAACTACATTATCTATATATGCGAAGGCGATCATAAAGGCATAGGATATCTCCTGTGCCGGTGTGCATCCGGATTCTCTTATATGGTAGCCGGCCACGGATACAGGATTGCATCTCGGCAATTCCTTCATGGAATACTCGATAGTATCGCCAATGAGGCGCACGGCCGGTTCTACCGGATAGATCCAGGCACCCCGACCTACAATTTCCTTCAGGATATCGTTCTGTGGCGTGGCTGATATCTCTGTCTTCTTATATCCGAATTTCTCGGCTACAGCCTGATACATTGCCAGCATTATAGATGCTACTGCATTGATAGTCAGTCCGCTTCCAATCCGGTTAAGCTCAATGTCCTTGAAAGCGATCTCAAAGTCCCTCAGAGAATCTATGGCCATGCCCACGCGTCCCACTTCTCCTTCGGCCATTGGATCATCAGAATCGTAACCCATTTGGGTAGGCAGATCAAAGGCCACATTGAGACCTGTTTGACCATGAGAGATCATCAACTTAAATCTTTCGTTGGTCTCCTCGGGCGTGCCGAATCCGGTGTACTGACGCGTTGTCCAGTTTCTGCTTCTGAAACCCAAAGGGTGGATACTCCTGGTAAAAGGAAACTCGCCGGGATTCCCAAGGTCTTTTTGGTAATCAAAACCCACCCGTTCGAGGTCATCCGGTCCATACACAGGCTTGACCTCTATGCCCGACTGCAGGATGACCTTTTCAATGGCGTCCTTTTCATTTTTAATATAAGTGGCTACTCCCATGGCTTCTTCTCCTTAAACAACTCTACTTAGTGGCTGACTGAAAACCTCGAAATACGATTTTCTATTTTGCAGCATTCTCCCTGATAAAGTTGATGAATTCGTCAAAATGTGTCCCGCCGGGGAATATACCTTTGATCCCCATCTCCTCAAGAGAAGGGATGTCCTTATTCGGGATCACGCCCCCCACCATGACCAGTTTGTCATCAATACCTTTTTCCCTCATAATCTCCATCAATTTCAGACAAATAGGAATGTGGGCCCCTGACATTATTGAAAGACCAATGACATCGACATCCTCTTGAATTGCCTGATTCACAATGCTGGGTACAGTCTGATGGAGTCCGGTGTAAAGCACTTCCATACCGGCTTCCCTCATTGCGTGAGCAACCACCTTGGCCCCCCGGTCATGGCCATCCAGCCCGGGTTTGCCCAGGATGACACGTATTTTTCTCTCTGCCATAATATTGATACTCCCATTTATAGGTTGAGTAGTTGAGTGGTTAAGTAGTTAATAGCTGGCCAAAGCCCCGAAATACGATTTTTCGGTCTCCTCTGTAGCCATCAACGCACTAAAATTGCTTTGTTTTTGAATCCAAAATCGTCCCCGAACAGGATTTTCGTTCAGGCACTACTCAACCCTTTGACTACTTAACCATTTGACTACTCAACCATTATGTTGCATATCGAATTCCTGCAGCACAACCTCCTGCCCTCTCAAGATGTGTGTCCTGACTACCCTTTCTACGCCCTCAACATCTCTATCTCTGATAAGCTTCAGCATCAACTGGTGATCTTCATTGCTTGCCTTGGCCATGCGCCCTATCTTCAAGAGTATCCCCCTGTAACGGTAAATCTGCTCCCGAAGGTTATTGATCATCTTGATCAGCCTTGGACTGTGACTCAGGGCATAAAGCAGGTCGTGAAATTCCGTGTTGATGCGCATCAGGGAATCGATTTCCCCTTTATCTAAGCACTTCCGATATTCCCTGATGTTTTCCTCTAAAGGGTCAAGTTCTTCTTTCTTGTGCTTGATGGCTGCCAGCCTCGCGGCATAGCTCTCAAGAACACACCTTATGCCGAATGTCTCTTCAATGTCATCACGTGTCAGCCCCACCACAAAATATCCACCTGAGGGATATTGCATGAGCAGCCCTTCCCGTTCCAGCTTATGGAACGCTTCCCTTACCGGGGTGCGGCTGATGTTTAAAACTGTGGCCAAACGGCTTTCGACCACTCGGGAACCAGGACTCAGCTCACCCTTGATAATAGCCTTTTTAAGGTTCTCATAAACTGTCCGCCCTAATGGAACCCTTGCAGGCAAAGACTTTAACCCATTCAAACCAGCTATTTGTAAGTCTGAACCCTTTTTCATGTCAATCATTTCATAATTTTGTGCTTCCCTTTTCATGATTTTAGATTTTTGTGATCATCGAAGGTACTCTCTCGCGATAGTGGTCTGAAGTACCTCATGTGTGCCTCCACCGTATAGTAGAAAGCGATTATCCCTGTAATATCTCTGGACATCATATTCCATAGAATAACCATAGGCCCCATAAATCCTTGTGGCCTCATCTGCTGCCTTACATGCACCTTCAGTCGCAAAATATTTTCCCATAGAGGCCTCATTCAGACATGGAATCTTCTTGTCAATCAAATGGGTAACTTTATAGATCATTAAATAGCTTGCCTCTATGTTGACCGCCATATTAGCTATTTTTGCCTGGATGAGCTGATATTTCCCTATTGGCTTGCCAAATTGTGTCCTCTCTTTACAGTACTGGATAGAAGCATCCATTGCGGCGCGTTGTAAACCCAGGGCCAGGGCAGCAGTCATAATCCGGATTTCCGCCAGGATAGTAAGCAATACATCCAGACCCCTGCCTAATTCTCCCAGCATATACTCAGGCGGAACGTGACAATCATTGAAATAGATCTCTGACAGTGCTGATGTCCTTGTACCGAGGGTATCAAATTTTTTACTATGGGAAAACCCTGGCGTATCAGTTGGAATAAAGAAAAACATAAGCCCTTTCAGCCCCTTATCCGGATCAGTCTGACACAGTACTGTATGGAAATCACCATATGGCCCACTTGTAGACCATGTCTTCATCCCATTAATAACCCACCCGTCTTTGGTCTTTGTGGCCATGGTCCTTACAGCGCTGAGATCAGACCCTGCCTCAGGCTCCGTGAGCTGAAAGGCGCCTATCTTTTCACCCCTTAAAGCAGGACGCAGATATTTTTCATGCATCTCCTCCGTGCCATAGAGATAAAGACCATTTGTCGCCATAAGACATTGCATGGCAGTAATTGCGCCGAGACTCATAAGCCCTCTTGCCAACTCCTCCACGGCAATACAGTAAAGTGTTGTATTCCCCCCGGAACCACCGACTTTTTTTGGATACCTGATGCCCAAAACACCCATATCGGCAAGCTTTTTGAATAATTCCTTTGGAAACTCACCCCTCTCATCAAGCTCCCTTGCAACAGGAATTACATCCTCGTCCACAAACCTGGCCATGGTTTTCCTGATCAATTCCTCTGCATTCGACCTAATCATTCATTCCTCCGTTTTCAGTTACTCTTTACCTTTTACCACATCTTTCAACTGTTCTATCATCTCAGGAACCATATTATTGAGATCTCCAACAATACCCCAATCCGCTACCTGAAAAATGGGGGCTCTTGAATCCTTGTTGATGGCGATAATGTATCTGGAATTCATCATGCCGGCCCTGTGCTGAATAGCTCCTGAAATTCCACAGGCAATATACAATTCCGGGCGAACAGATTTGCCTGTCTGCCCGACCTGGTTCTCCACCGGAACCAAACCTTCCTCTACAACTATCCGGGTTCCCGCCACTTCGCCTCCGAGGAGTGTAGCCAGTTCTTCTAATGCTCTAAATCCGCCGGCATCACCAACACCTCTACCACCAGCAATAATCACCTTGGCTTCAGTGATATCAACACCCTTTTTCTCTTCCCTGACTATTTCCAGAATTTTTGTCCCGATATCCTCTTCTTTCAGTTCAACCTCGTGTTTGATAACATCCCCTTTGTTTCCCGGCTTTTCAAGGACCTCCATCACTCCGGGTCGTACCGTGGACATCTGGGGACGAGAATACCGGTTGGCAATAGTGGCCATAATGTTTCCGCCAAAAGCCGGCCTGGTTTGAAGCAGGATACCTTCTTCCGGATCTATTGTTAATTCCGTACAGTCCGCAGTAAGACCCACACCTACCCGGCGGGACACCCGGGGTGCCAGGTCACGACCAACATGGGTTGCACCCATGAGCAGGATATTGGGCCTGTATTGATTGACCAGTTCTTCAATAACACTGGTATAGGCATTGGTTCGGTAATCCTTCAGTCCGGGGTGCTCCGCGAGATATACATTGTCGGCACCATACCCTATAAGCGTCTCGGACAGGTTTGAGATCTGATCACCTAATAATAAGGCTGAAACCTTCTGGTTGAGTGTGCCGGCCAGATCCTGGGCCTTGCCAAGAAGTTCAAGGGCGACACGGCTCAGGGTGCCATCCCTTTGTTCGGCAAAAACCCATACACCTTTCCTGTCGCTAAAGTCGGGAATAGTCCTTGGCTCGGCATCCGTTTGAATGGCCTTTTCCTTGCACACATCCAGACAGGCCCCGCAGGACGTGCAGCGTTCCAGAATGCAGGCCTTTCCATCTTTTAGCTCAATGGCACCATAGGGGCATGCCTTTATACAGCGTTTACACCCATTACAGAGATCAACTTCAATCCAGACGGTCATGTTTTTCTCCACTTTATTTTTCAGTTCAGACACTAAATAAGTCTGTTTTCCCTTAATCTTCCAATCAGGCCGGACACTGCATTTTTGGTATCGCCTTCCAGGATCTCTCCCTGTCTTTGGAACTTGGGAGCGAAGGTCTTGATGACATGAGTCAAAGAGCCCTCGAGCCCCACCTCATTGGCCTGGACCCCTAAATCGGCCGAGTTCCATGCCTTGATGTGCACCTTATCATTGCATGCATCAATCAATCCTGCCATGTGAGCGTATCGAGGTGTGTTTAGTTCGCCGATCACCGTCAGCATGGCCGGCATGTCACACTCAATCCGCTCAAACCCGTCTTCAAGACGTCTTCTTACCACGATGCTGTTTTCCTTAACCTCTTCGATCTCGCAGACATAGCTGACCTGAGGGATGTCAAGGTAATCTGCGACCTGAGGACCGATCTGGGCCGTGTCTCCATCAATGGCCTGGCGTCCACAAATGACAAGATCATACTTCCCTATCTTCTCTATAGCCTTTCCCAGGGTAAAAGAAGTGGCCCACGTGTCTGCGCCCGCAAATGCCATATCAGTAAGAAGGACGGCGTTATCGACTCCCATTCCCATGGCTTCCGATATGGCATCAATTGTCTGGGGCGGGCCCATGGATATGGCCGTAACCTTTCCGCCTGAGGCTGCTTTCAGGCTGACGGCCGCCTCAATAGCATGCCGGTCATCAGGATTAATGATGCTCTCTATGCCTTCCCTTATCAGGTTTCCTGTCTTGGGATCCAGTTTGACATCCGTGGTATCCGGAACTTGTTTTATCAAAACAATGATATTCATGATCTTCACTCCGTAAACTTGACGGCTTTTTCCGCGGCCCTTAAGCTACATGCGCCGGGACTTTTTTGTCCATAACGGTCCCGAATTCCGCACTCGTTCTATATGACCTTCTTCTCTTTGAGATTCTTCAAATCTTCATCAGAGTACCCTAATATCTTCCCGTATATCTCCTGATTCTGTTCTCCGAAGCGCGGGGGAAAAGAAAGCTTTCGATCGACTTCTTCAAGAAACGGCGTCATAACGGGTGGTGGCGCCAGTGTTAATTTGGTATTAGTGACCGGGTCCTGTGCATACAGCAGCCTCCGTTCAACAAGAGGATCGACTACAACCTCCGGAATGGTCTTTATCTTGCTTATTGGAAGTGTGATGGAGTTAAACAAGTCAATCAGTTCCTCAGAGGTGTGATTTCCGGTAATCTCATTGATGGCCCGGTTCAGGTTTTCCACATCCCCTATCCGACCCGCGTTTTTCTCATACTCCGGTCTATCAAGGGACTTGAACATTTCCAGGGAAACCATGGCCCCCCACTGCCGGTCGTTACCCACGGCGAGATACACATAGCCGTTACTCGTCTTGTAAACAGATACCGGGCAAAAAAACTCGTGGGTATTCCCCCTGCGGGTAATCTTTTTCCCAAAACTCGTGGAAAGAGTGATTGGGACAGTGTGCCACGACACAGAGGATTCAAACATGGAAAGATTTATGCAGGACCCTTCTCCGGTGGCCTCTCTCTTGAAAAGTGCCTTCATCAATTCACCATAGGCATGCACGCTGGTACCCATATCCGGCAATGGAATGCCGAGCACCTCGGGGTCTCCATCCGCTTCACCGGTCAAGTCCATCATACCGGATCTTGCCTGCAAAATGGGATCATAGGCCGCTTCATTGCTGTCAGGGCCAAATCCTGTCAAACCTATCCAGATGATATCGGGCTTGATAGCCTTCACTATTTCGTAATCTATGCCCAATTTCTTATAGTTCCTTGGAAGCTGATTAGTCGCAAATATATCGACTTTCAGTTCCTGGATAAGAGACTGGAAGATCTTTTGCCCTTCAGGAGCGGCAAGATCAAGTGTAAGGGCCTTTTTCCCTGAATTAATGCACAGGAAATAGGAGTTCATCCTCTCCTCTCCAAGGGCATTTTCCCCTATCATTCGGTTTGGATCGCCATAAACGGGGTGCTCCAGCCTGATCACATTCATGCCGTCCTGGGCCAATCTAAATGTTAAATACGGTAATACGGTAGCCTGTTCGAGGGACAATATGGTAAGATTATTGAATAGATTCATTAGATTCCTCCAACGTTTGCCAAGGGTTTGCATTCGAGGGTAAAACATCTAATAAGAACTGAATTGAATTTTATGTATACTGTATACAATTTGGTCTGTCAAGACTTTTTTTGACTATCAATCGCTATGATTTATGATATATGAAGATGCAGCCAACTGAGTGGGCAAGCTCTTAGAACAATGCCAATGTAAAAATTTCAGCAAACTTTTCAGGAGGAACATGCTAACTGACAACATACTGGACCTGATTGGAAATACCCCGATTATTCGGCTCAAGCCGGAAAACATTTATGTAAAGGCCGAGTTTCTGAATCCCGGTGGAAGCGTAAAAGACCGCGTTGCACTGGCCATGCTGGAAGGGGCGGAACGGGACGGGCATCTTAAACCGGGCTCCATCATTGTGGAACCTACCAGCGGCAATACCGGCATCGGCATTGCCCTGGTCGGCCGCATGAAGGGCTATTCCGTGCGCATCGTTATGCCCGCCGGCATGAGCGAGGAAAGGAAGAAACTGATCCGCGCCCTTGGGGCTGACCTTATCCTCACGTCTGATGAGGATGGTATTCCTGGTGCAGTGCAAAAGGCACGCGAAATCGCAGACCAAGATCCGCACGTCTTCATACCCCAGCAGTTTGAGAATCCGGACAACCCGCGGGTCCACTATGAAGAGACCGCTCGTGAGATCTGGCGCCAGATGGGTGGCGAGATCGCGGCCTTTGTGACCGGCGTGGGCAGCGGTGGAACCCTGCAGGGCATCGGGTCTTTTCTCAAAGAACACAAGCCGGGCGTAAAGATCGTTGCAGTGGAACCCAAAAACGTCAGTGCACTACTCGGACATGAGCCGGGCCTGCATCAGATCCAGGGGATCGGTGACGGCTTTGTTCCCGCCATCCTTGATGTGTCCCTGGTAGACGATGTGATAGAGATTACCGACGAGGATGCAATCGAGACCACACGCAAGCTGGGATACAATCACGGCCTCCTGGTCGGCATTTCCTCAGGTGCCAATGTCTGGGCCGCGCGCCGGCTCGCAAAAAGAATCAAAGGGAACATTGTGACCGTGCTTGCCGACCGCGCCGAGCGTTACTTTAGCACAGCACTTCTTTGACATTAACAGGGCAGGCCTGAACCTGTGAACGCTTACGATGAAACTAATCGACCTTACGCATACGTTCGATCATAACATGCCCGCATATCCAGGAGACCGTCAACCTGAGGTAACCCGGGTTGCCTGCCTGGGTGAGGACGGATACACGGCCTATCAAATAAGGACCGGCATGCATGTCGGAACTCATATGGATGCCCCATTGCATATGATAGATGGTGGCAAGTCCATCTCTGACATACCTCTTGAAAACTTTTTCGGACAGGGTCGTTTGATAGATGCACGCGGCAGATCGAAGATCACTCCTGATATCCTCAAAAGTATGAGTATTGAAAAAGGCGATATCGTGTTAATCATGACCGGTTTGGACAAGATATTTAATAAATCCGCTTACTACGTCAGTCATCCCGAGGTTTCAATAGAATTTGCCGAGAAAATTGCAGGCCTGGGAGTCAAAATCATTGGCCTGGATTGCCCAAGCCCGGACAGGCCTCCGTTTGAAGTGCACAAGGTCCTATTAAGGAATGACATTTTGATTGTAGAGAATCTGACTAACTTAAGGAGTCTATTAGATGTGGAACAGTTTGAGATAATCGCAATCCCTGCCAAATTCAACTTAGATGGAGCCCCAGTACGCGTGATTGCCAGAATCATCGATAAATGAGGGCAGCTCAGGTTCGCCTCTTGAAGGGCCTTCCATTGTGACTAATGCTATAGCTCAACCTCCACAAGGGCCCCTGCAGGAAGCTCAAACGAATCCACAATGGTTAAAGTACTTCCGTGATCTTTTTGCTGGTATGTTATCTTGTACATACCCGGTTTCAGCGGCATGGGATCAAAAGACCCTCTCAGAAAAACGGTTCGGATTTCCTCTCCCTTGTCGTTGAGTTCAATGAACTTGATGCGATAGGGGGACTTCATTCCGGGTTGGGGAATGAGTTTGACGCCCGTATTGATGGGAAACTCGTTCATCTGCCCTTCTTGAATAGCGACATCACCGAGATCGGAATTGGAGCTGCTATGCTCGTCTTTTCTATAAATAAACCGATAAGTTCCAGCCGGGACCAACTGGGGATCAAAACCCATTGAAAACCCTGCCACGGGTTTTCCTGTTTCCACATCCTGAAGTTCCCAGAAGCGAAGTCTCTTTGGAAGCCAATCTGCAGGCACAGGATTCAGGGCCGTGGTGAGTGACACCTCGGTGACTTTATCCGGTTCTATGGTCACTTCTGCGAGCATAATTGTGCTGGCGCCATGTTCGGATTGCCGCCATATGAGATCGTATTCGCCAGATGGCACAATTTGTGTCTCAAGCGGTTTGAAGTGGGCAAACACTTTTTTTGATGCCGGATCTCGAAGTCCCCAGAACCGGGGCTGTTTTACCCAGGTAGGTTTAACAGGCCGAATTCCGGTCTTCAAGATAACATCCGTGGTTTTCCGGGATTCCACGGAAATCACCTCACCGAGAGTCACTTCACCGTGCTCATGTTCACTCTGTCGCCACACAATCTGGTATTCTCCCGGAGGAACAAACTGGTCTTCGAGACCTCGAAATCGCGCCTTTTCCTCGCCTGTTTCGGGATCGATCAGTTTCCAGTAGCGAGGCGCTTTGAGCCAGGAGTCATGCCTTAGTGAGATCGTTCCGGGACCCTTGGCCTTTATCCGGATGGAAGTAGATTTTTTGGAGATTTTCTGCTCGATGGGGGCAGGCTCAGGCGTCGGTTCTGTTTTGATCTCCTTTTTCTCCACTACACTCTCTTTTATCTGATTCAAGGCATCCATCAGATCCGTAGCGTTTGAGGTGGAAAAATATTTCCCGCCTCCAGCGTCAGCAATACAGCCAAGCTGTTTTTCAGCCCCGCCCTTGACACCAAGGCCGACAACATGCATCACAAAATTGATGCCACTCTCCTTCAATGATTTAGTCAGGGCACATGGGTCTTTTCCACATGTCTCTATTCCATCGCTGACAAGAACAATCGTGCTCGAATACTCGCTTTCCTTAATCTTATTAATAGCCATGGCGATGCTGTCGGAAATCGGCGTCTTTCCCTTAGGCGATATCCTGTTAATCCTGGCTATGGCCGCTTCCTTGTTAAGCGTTCCTATTGGAACAATCATCTCAATATCGGAGCAATTACCTTTCTTTCGGTGTCCATAGACCATGATACCGCATAGAACATCATCAGGCGTTTCATTTAACAAAGTGGCCATTACTTCCTTGGCCGCCTGAATCTTGAGTTTGCCGTCGACGCGGCCCCACATTGAACCAGATCCGTCCAAGATATAAAAGATCAACGACTTTTCAGCACAAACCGCAGAACCCGGAATCATAATCAGGAAAGCAATGGCGATTGAAATAGCCCTTAGTCTTGACATCATTCTGTGTTACCTCCAACCCGGAAAAACCGGAAAAGTGTCTAAAGTTGATGTTTGCTTTTCATTCGACCTGCCCGCAATGCCTTTGTGTGGTCTTGGTAGGATATCTTCGTGTCTCGGCCCGGTGACAATGATCATACCGCCATCGTTTGTGATGCATGGCAGGCGGGTGTTGGATGTTCGATGTTGGACGTTCATCTTTTTCCACCACTATCTTTCCGGGCATTCCAAAAAATTTCCAGCGCTTTTTTCACAAGATTTAATTGATAACTGCTTAATGAGTTTATTGATCTCTCGTAAGTTGAAAGGCTCATTTTTTTAAATTCCTGTTTAGATGTTGTCCCTTTACTTCTATTTAGTCAAAATAGTCCTTATGTACCAGATGAGTCAACAAGAATCAATAATTCTAATTGTAACTGGTGAATAGGCTGTCCCGACGAGTCGGGATTAGGGAAAAGACTCATAACACCCAACTCAGCCAAAGAGCCGAATAACGCAGTTAAATAGCAGCGTCCCTCATTCTACGCAAGGCCGGAACCCTCCCCCTGGAAAGGCAAAAATCGAATTATCCACTTGCCGCCACATAATCCCGAAGGACATTATTTATTTTCGTCTGCCATCCCTTACCTTGGGCTTTAAAGAAATCCAACACCTCGGCATCAAGTCGGACAGTGGTTGATTTTTTTGGATTCGCCGCTCTTGGCCGTCCACTGGCCCTTTTGATACCTTCCCGCATCTCCTTTTTACTTAAAGGACGGTCGTCTTCATCTTTGCCGTTCCAGACAAAATCCCCTTCTTTGGGCGGAACTGCGGTTGCGGCGAGAATTTCATCTTTCTGTTTACTCAAATTCATTTTCAAGCCACTCATGGTATACCTCCCTTTCATCCCGGCTGGCCCGTCGAAAACTGATAATACGTTCATTATCTTCAATATGGACAACGGTCAAAACAGCAAGGCGGTCAAATACATAGGCAAAGGACTGAATGCGTTGCTCATTGTTGCGCACGGTTTTTACATCAAGACGAAACGGGCTCTTAAGCACTTGTCCTGCGTCGTTAAAGTCCAAGCCGTGTTTTGTCAAGTTTTTAATGCGTTTCGACTCGTCCCATTTCATGCAAGTTATTGTAGTAACAAAAACCGCAATTGTCAAACAATTTTAGTAACCGTTCACGGTTTACAGTTGCCGGTTCATGCCTAAAAAAACAGGCGTTACTTCAAAGTGTTGGCTTCATGTCTCGTAGAGACAATTGGAAATATAATCAATATGATATCTTGGCCCGAAGACGCAGATAATTATATCCCGGGGCAGATATGGCATACCCCAGTTAAACAGGCTCCGCGTTAAACGGGGTAAATCACTCACCGATGTCATAAAAGAGAGTTTTTGCTGAAGTTTGCAAAGGATCGGCGAAGATGGCTTCAGTGGCTTTTTGAGGCGAAGAAACGTTATGGCTTGCCAATATTGAATTATACTGTCACTTCGAACCATTCATCTTCTTGTGGTTGGTGATGAAGATCGTAATGTTATTCCAAATTCGATTAAACTGATTGCTGGGCGAACTGGGCAAAAATACAATCAAAGGAAAAATCGGAAGGGGGCATTTTGGGAGGACCGTTATCACGCAACGGCGGTGGAAAGCGGTGAGCATCTATTTCAGTGTCTTGTATATACTTGATCTCAATATGGTGCGTGCGGGTGTAGTGGAGCATCCTATCAACTTCGAGAGCCCTCAATTCCTTGGTGCCAATTTTGGGGTCAAAAAGGGCGATATAGGGCCTGGAAACACCTACTTTTGGAACGTTGATTTATAGATATCAATAAGTTAGCGCGACCCCAGTCGATAGATCTAAAATGAGGCTGATCAGTGGCTCAGTGTGGGGCTTAAGAATCTGCCGATTTTCCTTGACATGAAAAAGACCACCTATTAGCTTGACTTAAGAATTTATCCTCTAATTTGGTTCACTTGTATCTTATTTAAATTCAGGGGATTCAATGTTTGTGGGAGAGGCTTTCCAGCCTCGATGTGCACAGGACATAA
>JAYEIR010000040.1:0-5789 GCA_034660135.1 Thermodesulfobacteriota bacterium | reverse complement strand
CTTTCCTTCAGGATCAAAACAACCAACAAAAAAACCCAGATCCGTGCAATCCGTGTCATCCGTGCCAAAAACTTCTCTGCGCGAGATAGTTATTGAATTATTAAAGAGCGTCCCGCTGGTCTCTGGGGTAAATCCTGTCTAAATAATTCTCTGCGGCTAAGCCGCACAAATCCCATACCGCGGCAGAATCACCTTGATAATCTCAAACCGATGCGCCTCCAGGGCATCGTGAAAGAGCTTCCAGTCGCTCCCCAGAAAGGAAGGATCATAGGTGAACCGATCACTCTTTTTGTCTATAAGCCGCCTGGTACCAATGGCCTGATACTTCCACGAGTCCACGCCCTTGGCCTTGTATGCCAATCGTACCGGTGGAAACCCAAAAGCGCCACGGGCGATCTCTTCCAACCACTTCCTGTGCCGTAACGCCCCGTCTGTATCCTTAAAGGTCTCAAAAAGAGACCCCAATTTTCCCCTCTGATGAACTGAAAGTCCAGGAACCTCAGCGTCAACTCGCCCCACCATATAGCGCTGCATGGCAATGCACATGGCCTGCGCCGCTTTCACAAAGCGCACCGGATTGTCACGGACAACTGTAACGCCTCGGCTATCCCGATAGCGCCATCGCAGATAGGGCCTATCCGGGTAGCTCAATGCCGCTCCATGTCCCAAAGGCAACGAATCCCCTACAAATCTCCCGGCGGCCCGATCAAACTGATCCCCGAAAAAATCTTCCAGCCTGGCCAGGAAGCCGGGGTCCGGCTCATCCTGATCGTCTAAGGCCTTCACATCATTCACCACATGATTCACCCCGGCAAACCCCTCATGGGCCCAGGTATCCGCATAAACATGCATGGTGATGCCCAACCGATGCAGCCCAAGCGGTTCATTACGGCCCCGGATGCAGGCCAGGAGCATATCCTTTGCCACATAACTGTCGGAACGGCAGATGATCTTCTCAATAAAGCTGCCTTGAGGGTTTTCCCCAGCCCTTTTCCCTCCATTACCGGGCAAAAAATGAAATGGAATCCAAACGTGATGATTGCTCAATTTATCAAAATGCCTGTAGTCAAGCCCCTTATGGGCAGAATATATACGACTGTACATGGCCTGATTTGTAAATTCAATCACACCACCGTTAGTGGCATCATCCACATACTGCGCACAATAGGCAATTGTTTCCGCTTCTCTATGCCCAAACCCGGCCAATCGCGCCACCACATACGTCACACCATGATGAAAATCAATCTGCATACCACCACCCATTCACTTCTGATCTTCCGGCCTTTTATTCCAGAATCCCAGCATTTTTTCGTCTGTCCTTAGCGGCTCTGCGTCTTTGTTTACCCAGTGAATCCCTTTTTTGCTGTTGTTTCACCGGGGCGCGAGGCATCTTTTCTCTCTCTTTTCCAGACCTCTGCCCCTTCCCTCCGTTCCGTTCTGTAAGCCTCCTCGAAGTTACTGAATTATTAAAGAGCGTCCCGCTGCCATAGTAAACTGTAGTTGTGATATATGCTTTTGATTAACCCCATTAAATAGGGTTACCTCCGGGAAATTTAACAGGGTAAACTGGATTAATATCATGTCTATCCTGTTATCCTGTCAAATGCTTTCCCTTTACATAATGAGGTTTTTTCAGTTTTCCAATTTCTGATTTATTTATTTGGGTTGTCATTTTTCAGCTTAATGGAATCAATAAGCGGCAGCACAATATCCTTATAATTATCAACAACCTGTTGTATGTATCTGCTGTCCTTAAAAAAATGCCTGACATCAAACAAAAAAGCATTGGGAGAGATTGTCTCCACCCTTTTACTCAGCATATCTTTTAATTCTTCAAGTGTACATGTCTTATGACCGGATGCATCAAGCAGGTCGTTCAGCCGCGCTATATTCGGCATAACATGCCTGTTCAGAAACCAGAATAAATCATAGAAGTCCCTTCCCTTGAAATTAATTTCATTCTCTTTCCCCTTAAAGTATGTCCGTGTCAATACAGCATGAAGCTTTCCTGCAAAAAGATCCGGCATGTCATAATGTCTCACAAGCACATTTACATTATGACTGCTGATAACAGATATCCGTGTAGAATAATTCTCTGAAATCAGCGGAGCTATTTCCACTTTTACATATGCAAGTTCGGATTCATCCGGGCCTGCAAGCTCCAGCTTCCCTAACACAGGGAATTTCAGATATATATTTTTTTGTTTTCCCTTAACAGAAACATATAAATCATTATAATCAAACCTATTTTTAAAATACCCGGTTATCCCATTTGCAAATAAATCGTGATCAATTAGATGGGGGGAATCAAGATCAATATCCTCGGACATCCTGTCAAGGCCAAAACATTTTTGAAGAGCTGTCCCGCCGGTAAAAATCAGCTCTTTATAAGCAGGATCATTATAAATAAACTCAAGAACATAAAACTGCAGATATTCTTTTATACAGTTTACCAGGTACTGTTTCTCAAACGTTGAACGATCCAGTGATTCCAGATAAGTCGCAAGTCTGTCGACAAACATCAATCCTCTTTTAAGAGTCTGTAAATACGTTCCATTTTGGGGCTCCTGGCGATTTCAAGATATTTTTCAAATTCAATAAAATCATCATCAGTAAAGCTGTCCAGATCCAGACGGAGGCCTTCAACAGTTTTCGTATTTACTTCTTTAAGAAATCTTTTTTTAAAATAAATAAAATCAAATAACGCCTTTGCTTTTGTTGCGATAAAAAATATATTCTGCTTATATTTTTTTTTAATGTAGCCACAGAACAGATCTTTTTTTATAAAGGAGTATGAATAATATGACAGGTTATTCTGCACAAAATTTGTTTTTCTAATTGTTACAAGCGTATAACCATAAGTAAACTCAGCCAGCACATTAAATTTCTGAAGTATATATTCCTTTGTTAAATATGAAGGGAATATCAATTGTGTGGCAATAAATTCATTATATGCTTCTTTGTCATTTTCCTTTTCAATATATTCTTTTGTAACATAAAATCCATTTTTTAATTTTATCAACCACCCTTTTTTCATCCACCGCCTGATATTAGCATTAAAAGCATCATCACTTCTGTCCTGAAACAGTTTCAGGTTGTTTTTCGTAATATAGGGAAGATCTTTTAATTGGGGTAAAATTGCCTGAAAATTCATATTTATTCCAGTTTTAGTATGTTTATTGTACCATTTATGGAATAAATACCACGACCCGACAAATATATCAAGATCAAAAGACAACACAATTCAAAAGTCACGATTGGAATAATGTGAATGTGGAGGAACCAACCTTTATTTGTCATCCATTCATCCTGAAACCGAACGGTTTTCATCCTATTCATCTTTAGCCCATGAAATTCATGATAATGACAGCGAAGCGCATTTCATCGGGCCGTTCCGCAGGAACTCATCCCTTAACAAAAACACTAACCCGCCGCCCAAAACACCTTCTCCAAACTTCTCCCTGAAACAGGAAAGAACGTAATCCAGTATTTCCGGCATCTGTTTATTCGTTTCACTCTTTTTTCTTTACAATCGTCCTTCTCTTTAACTCAAAATTCAAAACTCAAAACTCAAAATTATCATTATCTCCTTTCCGTCTTTTTTTCTAATCCCTAAATTCCCGAATTTGTCCTCTATCCTATTTCCCATCTCCTCTATCCTCTGACCTCCGTCGTCAGTCCTTTCTTCTTTGCGGCTTGGCGTCTTTGTTTACCCAGTGAATCCCTTTTTTGCTGTTGTTTCACCGGGGCGCGAGGCATCTTTTCTCTCTCTTTTCCAGACCTCTGCCCCTTCCCTCCGTTCCGTTCTGTAAGCCTCCTCGAAGTTACTGAATTATTAAAGAGCGTCCCACAGCCCACACAATTCAACAAGTATTACCGGAAACACCAGAAGTGCCTGAAACTCAATGGATTGCAGCCAAAAACCATTGAGGCGTACTCAAGGGCGATGAGGCGTATCGGAAACTATTTCGATTGCCGGATCGACAATCTTATATCTGACCAGTTGCTTGACTATTTCAACGAGCTTCTGGATTCTCATTCATGGAACACGGTCAAGCTTGATCTGTATGGCCTGAAGTTCTTTTACACCAAGGTACTGAATAAAACCTGGGATGATATTCCCCTAATCAAACCGCCAAAAACTATTAGGATTCCGGATATCTTGTCCATCGAGCAGGTGAACCGGCTTTTTGCCGCAACCAACAAGTTGAGCTATAAAGTCTTTTTTTTTCGCATTTCGAATTTCAGTTCGATAATTACCATGTAAGATCACGCCATGATATCCTGCCGGTCTTTGCATTTCCTTCAGGCAATTCCGGCTGTGGAATCTTTACGATATCTCCGGTACTTGTTTGAACAACGGCCGTGGTTCCCTCCTGTGAACCGAGATGAAGGCTCGGGCTCAAGACAAGGCCCCGGCCGAGGTTCATCTTGTCAACAACTTCACCTTTATTGCTACCTTCTTCGACCAATCCGGTGGCGCTGTTGCCATATCCGCCTCCTCCGGTAAACACGGCTTCCTTGCACGCTGTCCCCGTTTGATAATGCACACCATACAGATAACCCAGTCCTTCACTCATACAGACATCATCAAAAGGCTGATAGGTAGTGAACGTCAACAGCCCGCCCAATAGCGTTGCCTGGCCCAGGTTACGCTCCCTATCTTCTAATAAGTCCTTGTACCATCCGTCAGTACCATTAATGTATGTCTTCAAGTCACTAAAACTGCTGATTGGTACAGAATCGACCACAGGGAGGCAGTTTGTGGTACCGTCTATGCATGACAACCCGCCTATCGTTCCACAAGAGGCATCCCCGCATACCTGGATTTGATCGACCTGCAACAACCCTTGTGATCCTGGGACACTGCCATGGGTCCCGGTCTTTTCAACTTCCTCCCATGTGAAAATGAGTGGACTTAAGGGATCTAAGGGATCTAAGGGCACTAATGGCTCTTTTATACCGTAAAATGTCTGCTGTGCATTGCTGCTGCCTTCATATGTCAGCTCTGTAATCGGGTTGGTTGCGTCTGTCTTGTCATCAGGGTCAAGAAATCTCCCTGTTCCGAAATATACCCAGTAATTTCCATCCCTGTCACTGCCGACAGCCGGGGCTGCTGTTACTGGTTGCTGCACGTCGATGAGCGGACAGGGATTAGGTGATACCAGGGCACTCCACTCACTCGGCAGGCTGGCCACTTCATTGCCCTCGTAGTCTTCTTTATGTGTCACAAGCCTGTAGAGCTTGCCCCCCCATCCAGAACCCGCAGGAGGATCGTACGATAAGCCATCGTACCAACCGCCCTGGACAGTCCCGAAATAGACCGCATCTGCCTTGTAATTATAATCAAGATCAAAATCTACAGTGATCGGATCAGATATAAAGCTGTTGGTGTCAGGCAGGGTAAATACGCCACCCTGGTCTGATCCAGGCAGGGCATTAGGGATACGAAATGGCTTTCGGCTTGTTCCCACAGGCCAGTTATCAACAAGCCATTCAAGCGGCAGCACGGCAATTTTGGCGTTCTGTGTGCTTGTGGTGTCTAATTCTGTCGGCCCGCTGCCAAGTATCAGGTGCCAGGCAGATGTGCTATCATCGGTCTTCATTGGGACGGCAGTTGAAATCACCGTGGTATAGCCAAGATCCGCTTCCGCACCTGTCGAAGTCATTTCAGCGAGGAGTGTGGGAGGATTTTCCGGATCGGTGATGTCAAGAATAAAATAGGCGGAAATGAACTTCCGGGTATCAGACGGATAGTCTTCAGTTAAATCATTAAGGTCAAGGGCGTT
>JAYEIR010000039.1:0-5821 GCA_034660135.1 Thermodesulfobacteriota bacterium | reverse complement strand
TAGGTGCCCAATAGCGGGTGCTTGTTACTCGTTACTCATTCTGCCGTGTACCGGATCTAATCTCGAGTTTGGCCGAATATCCTGAGGAGCATAAGGAACAGGTTGATAAAATCAAGGTAAAGTGAGAGTGCCCCAAGAATGGCACCTTTTCTAACCACGGCGCCATCAAGATCGGCTGGTTGAGTAAGGGCCATATTTTTCAGCTTCTGAGTATCATAGGCTGTCAAGCCCACAAAGACAATAACCCCTATGTAGCTGATTATCATGCTCATGCCGCTGCTCCTGATGAACATATTCACCAGGGAGGCAATAATAATCCCTATCAGCCCCATCATCAGAAACCCACCCATGGAGGTCAGATCCCTTTTTGTAGACCAGCCGTAGATACTGCATCCTACAAATGTCCCCGCGCAGATAAAAAAGGTGCTGGCTATGGATGTTCTGGTATAGGCAAGAAATATAAAAGACAGTGTAAGGCCGTTTAAGACTGAGTAGAGTAAAAACAGAGACGTAGCCGTACTCGCGCTCATCCTGTTAACCATGCCGCTAATGGAAAAAACAAGGGCCAGTTCACCAATGATAAGCACGAAGAAAATAATCGGGTTACCGAAAATGAATCGTACCATGGTCGGACTATTGGAGACATAGAAGGCCACAAAACCGGTCAATGCAAGTGCAATGGCCATCCAGTTATAAACGCTTCTAACAAACTCATTAACAACGGCCTCTGTCCTGGGCCTTGCTATACTTCCTTGTGCCATATTTTCACCTCCTGAAATTTACAATTAGACGAATTATATTGCTCCCTTCCTCCCGGCGGTAAAGGACTTCATCCATCATTTTACGGATAAAGAATACGCCCAGACCACCGACCTTACGATCCAGGATATCAGGCGAAAAATTTGGTTCAGGAAGAGAAAGGGGGTCAAAAGGGATCCCGTTATCTGATATTTCTATTACGAACCCTGTACCATCCTCCCGTCTGCAACTTACCTCCACATCGCCGGACCTCTCAGGGTAGGCATAATTAATAATATTAACAAGGACCTCTTCTGTGGCCAGCTCTATCTCCTTGACTCGCCTGCTGTTAAACCCTTGTTCCTCAGCATGCTTAGACACGAACTCAACCAGGGTTTTTAGATGTTCGATTGTAGCAGGTAATTTCATCTTTGTCATAGGCGCTTAATAACGCTCACCCTTAAGGCTTGCGCCCGGTCCTTTGGTTCTCCACCATGTTACACCAGGCTCAGCAATCAGGACACACCCATCATATTTCTTGGCGGGCTGCTTCCTCTGATTCGTAGACCGGGATAATAGAGGTGAATCCGGAAATCTCAAACACCTCTTTAACCGTGTCTTTCAAGGCTGAAAGCATGATCCTGCCATTCATTTTCTTGAGCTTCTTGGCTATAATCAAGATACTCCTGAGGCCGGCACTACTAATATAGTCGAGTCCTCCAAAATCAACGATGAAGGTCGTTCCTCCCTGGCCAATAAGGTCTCCTAATTCTTTCTCAAACTCGGGAGCAGTAACCCCATCCATTCTGCCGGTTACGGACACGACAAACACCTCTTCCTGTCTCTTGACATTGATCTCCATGTATTCCTCCTGTACCGGGCAAACCGGATGCCCTGCCGTTTATCCGGTAACCGGGCAAATAATTTCAAAGCCCACCTATCTTTTTTTTCGGACCTTATCTTTTATCCTGTTTATATGCCCGCGACCCAACCCCTTGACCTCGCAGCCTAATTCAAAATATCTTTCTATTCTGGAATCATCCAATATACCGAAACAGTCCACAACCGCCAAAGGTCCACCGGCCATACTGACCACATGGTCCGGTTCAAGTTCCAGGTATGGCTTATGTCGAACTGCAAAAATCACGGCATCAGACCCCTTCAAGGCCTCTTCTAAACCGGTTGTCATCCGGAATTTATCGAGGTTATCCTGATTACGGAAAAACCGTGACCAGCCGGCGCCCACAGCAGGATATGTGTCCTGGCTTTCGAGTTCCCACCAGTGTTGCACATACGGGTCATGTGCCTTGATATCCGCCCCCATTTCGGTCAGTTTTCGCACAATGATCTCAGATCCGCTGTAGCGTGTATCTCCAACATCCTCCCTGTACGAGGCCCCAAGCAATGTAACCTGCGAGGCCGCCACAATGCGGCCCATGTTTCTAAGGGCGTCTCGTACCAACTGGGCCGCATGCAATGCCCTTGTATCATTAATATCAATGGCCTGCGGGGTGATCTTAAAGATATCATTCTCAAAACCCATGAGATGCTTATAGGCCCAAATACCTAACCCCCCGTCCTTGGGGAGACAATATCCCCCTATCCCGGGACCCGGGAAGATAATATTATTGTGTGTGGGGCGAACCTTTATGGCATTTATTATCTTGATGAGGTCAACACCATTGGTCTCGGAAAACAGGCTCCACTCATCAAGGAAGGCCAGGATGGTCGCCCGATAACTATTTTCAACGATCTTGCATGTCTCGCTTTCAATGGGCGTGTCAAGCACGGTTAAGGGATATTCGTCCACATTGAGAATCTCGGACAAGAATTCCGTGATTCTTTCCCGGCTTTCCTGATTTATCCCGCTACAGACTCGCCAGAAATCCCTCACGGATCGTACATAGTCCCTTCCTGGCATGACTCTCTCAAAACTGTGAGCAAGGAGAGGTTCATCATCAATACCTCTCGCCTTAAAGGCCTTTTTGATAATCGGGTAAGCTACATACTCGGTGGTTCCTGGAGGAACGGTGGTTTCTATCAACACCAGGCAAGCAGGAGAGATCTTCTCCCCCATTACCCTGAAACTCTCTTCCAGGGCACTGATGTCTGCCTGCCCTGTCCTGAGATTGCCCAGATCCTCTTTCATAAAATCGCACTGGACATCCACCACCAGGACATCTGCAAGTTTAAGGGCGTCATAGGTAAAAGTGGCGGTCATGGTCTGTTTCTGGTTCACACACCGCTCAATCATGGGGGCCACTTCAGGGTCCTCGGCCTTTACAGGGGAGACACCGCGATTAAAAAGAGGTATTTTCCAGAAGCTCCGGGGACTCGGCCTCTGCATGCCGATGACATATCTCTTTGGCTTGCCTGTCTCCTTATCCACGGAATCAGCCACCACGCCGGCCATGACCGCTCCGACAAATCCTAAACCCATGACCACTACAATTTCAAAGCCCTGTTCCCGCCGGGCCTGAACCAGTTTCTCAAGTCTCTCATACTCTACTGCATAATCCCTTTCATCGGGGATCTTGAATTTTTCTCCATCCGGGGCAATTGAATATTCCATAAAATTAGACGACTCCTTTGTATATGCATTATTGATCTATTTTTTCGGCTTCCGGGTTGCGCAATAACACCACCATTACCTTATTTTAGATAATGGAAACACCTTGGCCTGTCAAGCACGAAACAGTGATGCCCAATTCTAACCCGTTTCCGCTTAAGTCTGTTTTGGGTAAAGATTGCATCAGCAGGGACCAGGGTGAGGGCCGTTTCCGGAATTAAATTGACTCAAGTTACTCCTTATAGTAATTAAATCATAGTCAATCCTGTTAATCCTGTCTAAAACCCAAAAGATTCCTCTGAGAACGAAGGTTGTTTCTGATGTTTCTGCCCCCTCATGCTATGTGGAAATCATGAATCATCCCATTACTTTTTTTGCTGTTGCGCCAAAAGGTTTTGAATCCCTTCTCGTTGACGAACTTATAGGCCTTGGTGCCAGTGAAGTGAAACAGTCAAGATCCGGGGCCTTTTTCCAGGGAGACCTGGAAATGGGCTACAGGGCCTGCCTGTGGCTAAGGACCGCAAACAGGGTGCTTTTGCCGATAGCGAGCTTCATGGCCGAAACCCCGGAAGAGCTGTACCGGGAGGTGCTGAAAATCCGCTGGAGCGAACATCTTAATCCGGATGGTTACCTTTCCGTTAATTTTAAATCTTCCCGCTCCAAAATCACTCATACCCATTACGGGGCTTTGAAGGTAAAAGACGCTATCGTGGACCAGTTTCGCGTGCAATTTGGAGAGAGGCCTTCGGTGAATCGCACCCGGCCCGATATCCGGATAGATGTCTATCTCCTGAAGGATAACGCGACCGTCAGCCTGGATCTTTCCGGAGAAAGTCTGCACAAACGGGGATACAGGACAGACTCGGGGATTGCCCCTTTAAAAGAGAATCTGGCCGCAGCGATTCTGATGCGCTCCGGCTGGCCGGAGATCTCAAAAAGAGGGGGAGGCCTGATCGACCCGATGACGGGCTCCGGAACCCTGCCGATTGAGGCGGCCTTAATGGCTGCCGATTCGGCTCCCGGTCTTTTGCGGGACTATTTCGGTTTTCTGAACTGGAAAGGACATCAACCGGAAATCTGGGACAGACTCCTTGACGAAGCCGAGGAGAGGGAATCGGCGGGCTTGAAGAAACTTCCACCCATTGTGGGTTATGATGCCGACCCAGGGGCTATTAAAAACGCGCTTGCCAACTTGGAAAAAGTCGGATTAAGCGGCTTTCTCCATTTTGAAAAGAAAGAGCTCGCTGCTTGTGTTCCGCACCCCAAGATGAAAGATATTCCGGGACTGGTGGTCATGAATCCGCCCTATGGAGAGCGACTCGGAGAAATCCATGAGTTAAGACCGCTGTACGCAAACCTCGGCAAACGCCTGAAGGAGCATTTTCAGGGCTGGAGAGCAAGCCTCTTTACCGGGAATGACGACCTGGGGAAAGGTATGGGACTCAGAGCGAAAAAGAAATACTCGTTGTACAACGGGGCTCTTGAATGCAAGCTTTTGAATTTCAAAATCGAACCGGAATGGTTTGTGGAGACGGAACACAGCATCTTCAGGCCGGAGTCTACAGGCGGATTGACAAAGCCGGGCCCGGAGGTGGAGATGTTTGCCAATCGTCTGCGCAAGAACCTGAAAAAGCTGAAAAAACGGTTTGGAAAGGAAAACATTACCTGCTTCAGGGCTTATGATCAGGATCTCCCTAAGTATGCCGTTACCGTCGATATTTACGATAAATGGGTCCATGTCCAGGAATACAAGGCGCCGGACACGATTGATCCCAAAAAGGCGGAAGCCCGGCTGAACCAAGTGCTGTCCGTACTGCCGGAAGTGCTTGAGACCCCTGCAGAAAATATTTTCCTGAAAGAGCGGCGGCGTCAAAAAGGCAAAGCCCAGTACATGAAATCCGGATCAGATAAGATCTTCCACGAGGTCGATGAAAGCGGCTGCAAATTTCTGGTTAATCTCAGCGGTTACTTAGATACCGGTCTTTTTCTGGACAACCGGATAACCCGCAGCATGATTAGAGATCTGGCCGGTGGGAAACGTTTTCTGAATCTCTTTGCCTACACGGGAACGGCAACGGTTTACGCTGCCAGGGGCGGTGCCAAATCGACAACTTCGGTGGATGCGTCTAAAGTCTATATAGACTGGGCAAAGAGGAATCTGGCGCTGAACGGTTTCAGCTACAACCGGCATTTTTTTCATCATGCCGACTGTTTGAGCTGGCTGAAGAGCGAGAAGCAAAAGTACGATCTTATTTTCCTTGACCCTCCTACCTTCTCAAATTCAAAAAAATCAAGGAACATCTTTGACTTGCAAAAGGATCATGTGAAATTGATCCGGCTTGTTGCAAGGCTGCTGGAAAAGGATGGCATCATTCTGTTTTCCAACAACTACCGCAAATTCAAGATGGACCTTGCCGGCCTGAAGGAATTTCAGATTGAAGACCTTTCAAGAACCACGCTGCCGCCGGATTTTGAAAGAAGGCCGAGAGCTCATAACTGCTGGAAGATTACAAA
>JAYEIR010000038.1:2875-5929 GCA_034660135.1 Thermodesulfobacteriota bacterium | reverse complement strand
TATATAGACCAAGTTTCAAATTTCCAGTTTCAAGTATCGGATTCCGACTGCCCCTGTAATTCTTTTTAAAGGAGAATTACACCAACCCCAAAATGTTTTTCTTTAAGCCTATATCGACGATAATATCCAGAATCGCCTGCCTTGAAACAGGTGGAATGCGGAACCCGCGGCCGCCTTGGCCAGCTTCGAGGCCGCGTCGTTCGCCGTCTGATCGAGTGATTCGAGCTGTGGTTTATTTATGGCCATATCATTCACAGTGGATTGTTTCACGCCGCCGAACAGCAAACTCACTCACCGCCGTACAACATGAAGGGCGTTATCAAAATATAAACAATTTCTATTGGGAGAGTGAATCTTTTATGTTGCCTCCTCATGAAATAACTTGACCATTTGGCTGGATCCAGCCTGTATACAGCGACCAAAACAGATGGAGACCCGGCGCCTTTCGGAAATCCCCATATCACATGGATCGGATTAATCTCAGGATTAAGGTGTCCCAGTAATTAAAGGTCTCAGCTCTTTCCGATAATAACCGCTTTTTGTTTCTCCTTCCCCCTGAGGGTTTTTTCCACAAAGATTTTTTCCCCGGTAAAGGGATTCAACCCTGTATAGTACATGAGAGTTGAATATGTGGAGGGGGTAGGGGTAAATATCTGTATCTGCTCGGGTTTAATTCGAAGCTTTTCATTTGCGAAGGTTTTCAGTTTCCGCATATCATCAAGATTGCATCCCGGGTGTGCTGCGATCAGGTAATAGGTCAGGAATTGCTTTTTTAAAACCGACTTTGACAAACGGTCAAAGATCGTCTTCAGTTCAAGAAGCGAATCCGTATCAGGTTTCCCCATTAAGTCAAGTACGTTTTTTCGGGAGTGTTCAGGGGCTACTTTCATCTGACCGGATACATGGTGCGACACAATCTCTTCAAGGTACTTAATACAATGCCTTCGATCATTAAACAACAGATCATATCTGAGGCCGGAGGCAATGAAGGCCTTTTTTATCCCGTCAATCTGCCGGATTTTGGTTAACAGCTCAATCTGCCTGCTGTGGTCGGGCTTAAGATTCGGACAGATTTCCGGAAACAGACATCTCCTGTCAGTACAGCTCCCCTTTTCAAGTTTTTTTCTGCACTCAAAACCATACATGTTAGCGGTTGGGCCACCGACATCCGGAATATATCCCTTGAAACCCGGTAATCCGGCGATCCGCCTAACCTCTCTTGTAATTGATCTGATACTCCGTGACTGGACAGTCCTTCCCTCGTGCACCGCGATGGCACAGAAGTTACATTCGCCGTAACATCCTCTGTGTGTCGGAATGGAAAACCTGATCGTATCCAGGGCCCTTACATGACCGTTTTTTTTATAAAAGGGATGAAGGTCTCTTTCAAAATCCAGTTCATATATCCTGTCGAGTTCCCTCTCCGACATTATGTGCGACGGTGGATTATGGATGAGATATCTGTTTTGATGCTTCTGAACAAGGCCCCGCGCATTTACCGGGTCATTATTGTGATAAAAGGTGTGAAAGCTCTCAATAAACTTTTTCTTATCATTCAGTACCTCCTCATATGGAGGGAGTTCTATATAATCATCGGGTCTCTCCCTGGAGATGTAGCATATACCCCTGATGTCCAGATATTCTGCGCCGGAGTCCATCGCACTTGCCAGGCTGACGGCACTCTTTTCTCCCATCCCATAAACGAGCAGGTCGGCCTTTGAATCAAAGAGTATCGACCTCCGAATACTGTCCGATTTAAAATCATAATGGCTTATCCGTCTCAGGCTCGCCTCAATACCTCCTAATACTATTGGGGTGCTGCTACCCTTGAAGTGCTGCTTGATAAGATTTGTGTAAACGATAACTGCCCTGTCCGGTCTCCGGTTGTTGATTCCTCCGGGCGTATAGTCGTCCAATTTTCTTCGTTTTCCCGTGGCCGTATAGTTGGCGACCATGGAATCAACGGACCCGGCGGTAACTCCCCAGAAAAGCCTCGGCCAACCGAGACGTGTTATGTCTTTTCCTGATGTGACATCCGGCTGGGCGATTATTCCGACCCTGAATCCAGCGTCTGAAAGGACCCTGCTTATTACCGCCGTACCCATGAGGGGAGAATCAATATAACTGTCACCTGAGACAATTATTATATCAGGCTGGTCCCATCCGAGATTTCGCAGTTCGTTTTTTGTAGTTGGTAAAAATGGCATAAAAATCAGTAGAGAGTGGGACCTAATTCGTGCCTGAACGAAAACCCTGTTCAGGCACTAATCCTTCACACTTCAGCTCCGGGCAGGCTTTTTTACTTTTTTACCCGCAGCCGGATGCCGTTTTTTTCAAGGGTAATCAACCGTTTTTTGTACAGGTTGCCGATGGCCTTCTTGAATGCTTTTTTGCTGACGCCGAAGATGTCGGCGATGGCTTTTGGCCGGCTTTTATCGGTGACCGCGATAAATCCGCCCTGTTGCTGTAATGCGTCCATAATTTTGCGGGACAGGGCATCGATGGTTTTATAGCCGGGCTTTTGCAGGCAGAGGTCAATTTTTTTGTCGTCACGCAGTTTTTTGATAAACCCGTCAATCTCCTGACCGATTTTCAGCGGCTGAAACACTTCGTTTTCATACAGGATACCCTTGTGGGTGCCGTTGATGACGGCAATAAATCCCATCTCTTTTCGAGCGGAGATGAGCAGCGCCACCTTCTGGCCCTCATGAAAAGCCGACTGCTTCTCTTTCGCCCGGCCTTTTTTATGTTCAATTATTACCATTGTATAGCTCCGGCAATTGGGTGTGGCCTCCTATAGAGGCTGTCTGAGAATGAGATATTTTTTTTCAATCTCAAGGAAGGAGGAAATTATAACCACAGGAATGCATAGAAGTATTTCGAGGATTATAATTTCAGTGGAGGACCCTTTCATCCTCGTCACCATCATCGTAATCATCGTAATCATCGTCCGGAAACCACCCAGACATAGCCATGGCCTCGTCGGCCGCATCCACGATGTCTTCGTCATCAGATTGGGTCAGTTCCATGAGAATCTCTGCTGCCTCTTGCGGA
>JAYEIR010000038.1:0-2775 GCA_034660135.1 Thermodesulfobacteriota bacterium | reverse complement strand
TCTTGCGGAGCCCGCACCGAGCCCTCCAGGATCCGACGCCGTACCTCCTTGGGAACATCGGTATCCATGTAGAGCTTGCGGAGTGAATCCTGGACCATGCTAAATGCGCCCTCGGAAATGGGCACGGCTTCGGGATCCTCGAACCCGTCGATATAGGCAGTTTCTAAGGCCGGCCCCAGGGATATTACCGCCCTTGCGCGGAGGACCTCCGATTCCTCGCCGCTGAGCACTATGGAAAGCAATGCACCGGCGAGTTCATCATTGATGACCGTACAGTCACCGGCCAGCTCTGCCGCAAGCAGGTGATCGGATTCATCCCTTTGGTCATCGCGAAGAATTCCAAAGAGCATCTTGTCCGTATCTTGAGGCCATTCCCAGGGTGGCATATCCTTCAAAATCTTTAGGTCCATGTTCTCCATGTTCTCCCTCCTTACGTTCTATACTTGTACTTCGAGCAATCTCCTAATGATAATCTGTGATTTCAACATCATACGCATCGCCATCGCTCCATTTGAAACATATCCGCTATCGGTCGTTGATTCGTATGCTGTGTTGGCCTTTACGGTCACCTTTCAAAGCCTCAAATTGATTACCTGGCGGAATTCGCAGATCATTTAATTTTTTCACTTCTTGTAAAAATAAATCAAGAAGATGTTTATAGTTTTTTTCTTTCATATCATAAATTATCTGACTAACGCAAAATTGAGCTGTGCCGAGTAATTGCTGGTTAGGGTATTTTCCTTGGTTGGGATGAGCTAAAATATCAAGCATATCACCTCGCTCAATATGCATGGTTGTTTGCTCAAAACTCATACCACGTTCTATTTTAAGCCGTTCATTTTTTTGCCAAAAATCAGAGCAATCAGAGCAATGTTTTCACTCTTTTCTTGACAGGGGAATATAGAATTACCCCGGAAGCAGAGTCCTTTTGTCTCATAGAGCATAAATTATTTTCATTTCATACTTTAGCTTTTCTTCTTCCAAATATAATATAAATTTAATCCTTTCCCCCTCCTTAAGATGTCTTTCGGATTCACTGCGAAGCTTGCCGAAATCTGTGGATTCAAGGAAAAGTCTGAGTGCTTCAAGCTTCTCTATAAGTGCTTCATCTTCACCTTTAGCTAAGAGTTCACTTAGAATCTGCCTGTATTGCCGCTTTGCCTGTGTTTCCACGCAGGCCTCTGTTTCTGGTTCCAGTTCTATATAGGATCTCATATTTATTCTATCGTACCCCATAAGATTTGACAACATGCGGTCGAATTAACTCTTCGAGCATACCCCAGTTGCGGGTGGAGGACTTCGTGGTCACGTGCCCACTCGTCCCGGATGTGCCACACCTCAGATCCGGTTCCTGTTCGTCGCCCTGCATCTTTGGATTGGGCTTCCTCCAGACCCCGCCTGCGCTGCGACGACGCCCTTGCCCGGGTCATGAATTTTTATTTTTTTAAGCCTTTAGAATTTAATATAATAATTATAATCTTCGTAATAACTTATGAAGAGTTTTTTTTGTGTTATTAGCGGGAATATTAAATCTTTCAGCATATCGTATAACTGTCCCCCCAAACAAATCCCATTCGCTTTGTCTGCCTTTGGTTTCAACATCTCTTTGAAATGATGTTTTTGTCTCAAAAGGAAACTGATTGGCTTTTGAAAAGGAAGTTTCTACAATATCGGATGGGAGCTCTATTTTGAGGGCCTTTGCAATCAACTCAATTTCCTGCATAATATCTTTAACAAGAATGCCAAGCTTCCCGTCATTTGCTACTTCACCAATTGTTTTGTTGTAGGTCGCTGTTACTAAAGCAAAAGATGCAATGAAAATATATTTTGTCCATATTTCAATATTCACATCTTCAAAAAATTCAATTAAAATGTTGGCCTTTTTAAAAAGATTCATCAGTGTTTCAGGGTAAAACTCAGGATACAGTGGATCTTTACCAATTGAAATTTGGCAGCTTCCGCCTTTTTGAAAAATGACACCAGGAGATTCTATATGAGTCCCTAAATATAAACAGGCAGGTAAAATATACCCTTTCTTTAAATGCTGTCGCATTCGGTCATAAATATCAGCACCATTTAAAAGTGGCAAGATTATTGAGTTTTCATCTGTAATTTTGCTAATATCTTTTGTAACATTTTCTAAGTCGTAACCCTTAACTGACACAACCACAATATCACAAATAGGCAAATCATTAACAGTATCTGTACAAAAGTGGGGTTTAATCAAAATTTCTTCTTTTCCACCTTCTTTTTTCAAGAGCAAGCCTTTTTCTATAATAGCATCCTTATGTTTCCCTCTTGCAACGAAGTATGTATTACCTTCGCCTATTTTATAAAAATATTTAGATAGGAGAGTGCCATAATAACCACCTACACCACCAACTCCAAAAAAACATATATTCATCTTTTACTCCTCGTAATTCTTATTGTATTTTGACTCATAACCCAAACTCAGCGGTGCTGCTTTTTACGTCCGCTGAATTTATTTGTTGTGTGCCGGGCTTAGCCCGGCTGCTAAATGGTGATGTCAGATAGTGTGGCACAAACATTGGGCAAAGTCCAGACCCAGGCTGACGAAGCCGAAGGATAGCCAAAGGCAAGGGTGTTACAGCGGAAAACGGGACGCTCTTTTAAAATTTAACAACTCGATCTATAGTCCTTAAGATAATGTTTTTGGGGTTTAGAATATTCGATCCCCGAAGAGATTTTTCCCGTGCGATATCAGGAAACTTGAAATTTGAAACTGGAAACTTGGTAGCCACCTGAATAGTCATA
>JAYEIR010000037.1:0-5935 GCA_034660135.1 Thermodesulfobacteriota bacterium | reverse complement strand
CCAGGGGGCAAATCAAGGCCACTAACATATCCCTGAAAGTGTCTTGATAGGCGCGTGCGAAACTTGAGTTTAATGTATCCTGACATCAAGCTTTAATCAAGCAGTTTGAAAATAGGGTTAAGGGAAACGATGTCCCTGTTTTATGATTTAATTCATGGTAATCTATGCTATAAAAATTATTGAACTGAAGTTTGAAACAGGCGAAAGGCGAAAGGTTTTACCCCCGCTTAATTTTTTCCTTACGCCTATAACCCATAACCTATAACCCATAACCTATTATTTAACGTAAATTTTTGTATATTTTTGAAAAGAAGATGAGTGCCAGGACATCTGTGACTGATGAATAGGCTTGAAATAGACTTGGGCGGTACTGCTCACAGTCCCGAGGAGGTAGCTTCTCTTTGTCAACTGGGGCTTCAGTTTGCAGAAATCCCTGTTCTCGATCCGGATAAATTTTTGCTCCTCAGGTCTGATTATCAAGCCTTACGGGAAAAACTCGGCGTGTATTATCTGTGCCACGGGCCCCAGGAGGGTAATCCCGAGGACACGGATGCCCTTGAGAAAACTTATCTTCCAAGATTGATTCGCATAATATCCATTATGCCTGAGCTGGACATGAGGGTTTTGACAATTCATATGTGGATGGATCCCCGCTTTGTGACACAAAAGGCGATCGCCTGTAAGGTCGGGTTGCTCCGGCAGATCACGCAGATAGGCAGTGATGCCGGCATTACCGTATGCCTTGAAAACCTGAGTGAAAACGCAAATCATTTGGCAGAGATCTTTGATGCTCTACCTCTCCTCTACCTGACCCTGGACCTGGGCCATGCACAACTTCTCTCAGACCAGAACACCAGTGTCGGGTTCATAGAGAGATATCCGGACAGAATCAGGCATATTCACCTTCATGACAATCTGGGCGGAAACTCTGCTGAGGATGACCTCCACCTTCCCGTGGGACAAGGAATTATTGACTTTAAGAAGATTTTTCGGCACTTGAAAGCAATGGGTTATGATAAGACTATCACATTGGAACTCAAGGCCTTTGAGATCAGGGAGTGCCTGGGTTGTGTGAAGGAATTACTGGCATAGCGATAGGGATTGTGCTTGGCACTGGTCTTTACGATGATCATAAGGGGAATCAGATGAAATATTACGTTTATTTTGACAGTTATGGGCATGCAGGGCAGGCGATCAGCGAAAAGGAATTGGCCGAAAGATACAACAATGATCCTGATGAATTCTTCGGAGCAATGTGTGCCCTGGCACCGGACGCGGATAGGGCACGCGCAACCGGGCATGTCGGCACACTCAGGTTTGATGACGAAAATGAGCTGAGAGATTATCTTGAGTCCCTTGGTGACGAGATAACCGGGTTTTATGGGTGCATGTCAGAAAGTCGCCCGTACAACTTTTGAAAGCCCTTCTTTGATGAAGCCGAAAAAAGGTATCCCATAGAAAATAGTTTGCACATTCCACAGTGCAAAATTCACAAAAATTGAAATCGGCCTTTAATAATATCACCTAAAAAATGCAATTAACGGTTAGCCGTTAGCTATTAGCACTATAATATCAGGTAGTTGTTAGACAATATAGTTGCATCAAAAATGAAGGTTTCAATTCAGCGTAAAGTTATACAAATGCTTGTAGTCTTTAAGTTAACGGCTAATTGCTAAAAGCTAATTGCGGATTTTAGGTATCAAGATGTTAGAGTCACCAAAAGGCCATAGGAGGTCAAAATGGTTACAAAGAGACAAATGGATAAGTATTCGGATGTCCTGTTGTGGGGATTGAAAACCGCACGGACCGGTAATTTCACGAAGAATGAAGTTGTGCTGATAAGATTTGATCTGGCAGCTTTAAACCTGGCCGAGATTCTCCATGCCAAACTCTTAGACATGGGACTGAATCCAGTACTGCGTTTCGGATTGACCCCTGTTATGGAACATAACTTTTATGAAAAGACCAACAATAAGCAGCTTGTTTTTGTTGGGCCTGGGGAAAAAGAACTCTATGAAGGCCTTAATGGCAGTATCTATGTGAATGCCCCGGAATCATTGACGCATCTTGGCGATATTGATCCCAAGAAAATCGGAACTGCGGCCGTAGCAAGAAAGTACTTGCGTAACATCCTGCGGAAAAGGGAGGACACAGGTGAATATGGGTGGACCCTCTGCTCCATGCCCACTAAGGAGCTGGCGAGCCAGGCAGGGCTCTCTCTGAGAGAGTATACCAACCAGGTCATCAGGGCGTGTTACCTGGATAAATCCGATCCGGTCCAGGCCTGGAAAGATGTTTTTCGTGATGCAATGGCCATCAAGAAATGGATCAACAGCATGGATGTGGAATATTATCATGTAGAGTCCGAAGAGATTGATCTAAAGGTAACACCCGGGAAAAAGCGAAAATGGATAGGCATCTCAGGTCACAATATTCCGAGCTTTGAGATCTTTCTTTCTCCGGACTGGCGGGGAACACAAGGATTATATTATGCAAACCAGCCATCTTTTCGTAGCGGCAACTATGTCGAGGGGGTGCGGCTTAGCTTTGATAAGGGTTCGGCAGTCAAAATAGAGGCTGACAAGGGAGAGGAGTTTGTACGCAAACAGCTTTCCATGGATAAGGGGGCTGCCAGGGTGGGCGAGTTCTCCCTGACCGACAAGAGATTTTCCAGGATAGACAGGTTCATGGCCAGCACCCTGTATGATGAAAACTATGGGGGACCTCATGGAAATTGCCATCTCGCCGTGGGTTCCTCTTATAGTGATACGTACGATGGTGATCCTGTGGAACTTACCGAAGACATGAAAAGCAAACTGGGATTCAACGATTCAGCGCTGCACTGGGATCTGGTGAACACGGAAAAGAAGACCGTTACGGCCTGTTTGAATACCGGTGCCAGGGTCCTGATCTATGAAAATGGGATGTTTACGTATTGATTGATCGGTTTAAACCACTGCCTCTGGTGATAGTTGATTCTTAGAGCTCAGGTTGTTTTAACTTAGCAAAAAAGCACTAAATATCCCGCAGGTTCTCTTCGAGCCTGCGGGTTTGTTTTTTTGCCGGCAATCAGGTCTTGTGGAAGGTTTTCAAGTAGCTTCCCAGGAGCAGACCCGATGCCACGCCGGTGCTGTCTGCAATCATATCGGCCACAGACAGAAACCTGCCAGGCACGAAGTCCTGTGCAAATTCGAGCCCTATACCGAGCGGGACCATCAGGAGGGCTCCTGTTACGGCCATTTTGAAGGGTTTAAATCCAAAAAAAGGAAGAACTGCAAGCCAGAGGTAAGCAAGAAAATGGAATACCTTGTCCATCCCGCTGAATTCATAGGGTATCTCGATTCGTGGTATCAGGGAAAGGTAGGAAACAAGGATAATAGACAGTAACCACGCAGTCCGTGCAACCGTGGGAAGCGGACGCGGCCTGGTACTGTTTAAATCCGTTGCACCATGTCTGTTTTTGTTCTCCATATGAGATCCTCAAATTACAGACTATCAGACATTATTGTAGATATCAATCAATTGAAAGCGGAACAAAGACAGAGGATATATGCTTGCCTGACGCCGGATTTTTGATTTTATTAACAAGTGGCGATCTTTTTCTCTTGACACAATCAGGGATGATTCCTACCATCCTGTTTTTTTAGGGCTTGCCAAAAGGTTGATTCTCAGAATTTTTGGAGGGACATGATAATGACAACTGCTGCAACTTCATCCGCAATTACAACATGGGCCACAGTGATGCGGCTCCCTTTTACCACCGTGGCCCTGATGCCGTTTGCCGCCGGAATTTTCATAGGGTATAAGACTTCTGATTATATAAACTGGGCAGCCTCGATCCTCGGCCTGATCGCGGTCCTCTTTATCTGTATTACCTGCTATCTGATAGGGGAGATTTGCGATAAAGAGGAAGATCTTCTGACCCTCAAGTATATGAGGACCAAGTTCTCAGGTGGCACCCTGATGGTGGCGGACGGCGCTGTTTCCCCAAGGTCTGCAGGGCTCCTTGCAGTAATATTGTTTTGCGTTGCGGCCCTTTGCGGGATCTATATCTGTTATGTCCATTCAAGCTGGGTTTTGCTTGGCATGGGAATATTCGGGGGCCTTGCGGCTGTGATGTATTCCCTTCCACCCGTAAGAATAGTGAAACGCGGCCTGGGCGAACTCTTCATTGCCATCTGTTATGGCTGGTTAACCATGGTCACGGGTTTCGCAACCGCGACCGGTAAACTCCCCCCGTATTCCTACATCTTTGCCCTGCCCCTGGCACTCTCCATATTCAATGTGATACTTTTTAACGAGTTCCCCGATTATGAGGCAGACAGGGCTGTAGGCAAGAAAAATATTGTAGTGCGATTGAGCAGGGAATTTGCATCAAAGGTCTACGGTATCGCAGCCTTCCTGGTCGCCGTAACTACACTCCTGATCTGGCATTTTTTTCATTCATGGGATCTTGTTTATCTATTAGTTGCTTTGCCGGTGGTGATCCTGTCCCTTTCTCTTGCCGTGAGAGTGGGGCCCCTGGCCAAATGGAAAGAGGAAAGGAACGTTGAGACTCTCTGCGGGCAGGGAATCATGCTCAATCTGCTTGTAGCCATAACCCTCGGCATCCTGGTAACCTTTTGAGCAATGGCCCTTAAACCATTCCTGTATCCCCATAACCTTGTACGCCAATTCGCCTCTGCCGTCTTGTTAAAAAAGAGCACTGGCTGGCGGCATTTTGTCCCGTGGCTTTTCAATGGTGCGTTTCGTTCTATTCCCGTGGCGGCCGGATCCATAGGCATGGGGTGCATAGGGTATGGCTATCATGCGGTCTGGGAGGTTACTGAGGCATGCAATTTTGCCTGCCGGCATTGCCATGCAAAATCAGGGAAGGCCGGGCCCGATGAACTGACCACACGGGAAGCACATGAATTCATCAGGCAGGTGGCAAAGATTGGCCGTTTCCAGATGCTGGTCTTTACTGGGGGAGAACCTCTCGTCCGTCCGGATATCGATGATCTTCTGAGTTATAGCAAGCGATTGGGCCTGGTCAACGTGATCGCCACAAATGGTTCGCTCATTGACAGGAAAAGGGCCTTTGAACTGAAAAGACTTGGGGTAAAAGGTGTCGCGGTTAGCTTTGACTCAACTGACAGGGAAATCCACAATTACATCCGCTGCAACCCGCAGGCATTTGATCTGGCGGTTCGTGCGATAGAGGCCTGCAAGGCCGCGGGGATGGTGGTCCAGTTTAACTACACCGCAATGACCGAAAATCTTGCTACGCTTGAGGATGTCGTGCACCTGTGCCACGATGTCCATGCCGACATTATGCTGTGCTACCAGCTCGTCCCCATGGGAAGGGGGGGCAATATAGCCGACTCGGCGCTCTCGCCGGAGCAAAATCGAGAGTTGATGAATACCATAAGGAGGCTCCAAAGAGACTCAGTCACCATCGTGGAGCCGGTAGCTGCTCCTCAATATTGGCCTCACCTGCTCAAAAGGGACAATTTGGATCCAAAGCGTATTGCACCTCGTACGTTGTTTCACGGCTGCGCTGCCGGCTGGGGGCTTGTATACATAAAGCCCAACGGTGATGTGTGGCCCTGCCCATTTGTTCCGGTTAGCGGCGGGAACGTGAGGGAGAAATCCCTTGGGTATATCTGGAGACATGGCGACATTTTCGTCAAATTACGCGATCGCGATCAGTTGAAAGGAGAGTGCGGGAAATGCGCCAACCGGTACATCTGCGGCGGTTGTCGGGGCAAGGCCTACGCCGCAACCGGTGATCCCTTAGGCGAAGATCCTACCTGTTACATTCACCACACCGAAAAGCCCGAGTATCTCAAATGGATGTCCAGCACAGGGTAGAATGGCAAGGTAAAATTGTTCAAGGCAGCGGCTGATGAAAAAGATGCTGGATATTGACGGTGAAGCTCCCTAAAGATTTACT
>JAYEIR010000036.1:0-5943 GCA_034660135.1 Thermodesulfobacteriota bacterium | reverse complement strand
ACTCCCTGACCGATGGCCGGGCCTTTTCCGGGGACCTTGCGACCCTTGCAAAGGAAGTCACGATGAGGGCCATGCACTGTATTCAAGCTGGTTTGCATAAACTGGAGCAGGGCAAAGATGAAGCGCAACAATAGGCGGGAATGATGGACTATTTAGTGTCCGAACGAAAATTAGGATTTTTCGTTCAGATCAAGGAAGGCAAAAATTTCAACCGCAGGTGCCCCGCAGGAAATGCCCTTGGGGTGAATACGTTGAGTATTTCGAGGATTAAAATTTGAGACTGACGCAGATATGGGCGAAAAAGACAGTTTTCGTTCAGACACTATTTACAAAGCCGTCAAATATCACGCTACATGAGAAGCATATTCTCTGCCTCTCGCAGCAGATCATCCCTGAACCTGGGATGGGCAATGCTGATGATGGCCAGTGCTCTTGCACGGATGGATTTGCCTTTGATTTTGACAAGACCATATTCCGTACAAAGATAGTTGGTATCCATTCTTGGAGTAGTAACCATCGTGCCTTCCTTAAGACGAGGCACGATACGCGAGATTTGCCCATTTTTCGCAGTGGAATAATAGGCCAGGATGGATTTGCCGCCTTTTGAATTATTTGCTCCCCGCACAAAATCAAGCTGTCCTCCGACCCCGCTGAATTGAGACCGATCAAGAGATTCTGCATTGCACTGCCCGAAGAGATCCACCTCAAGGATCGCGTTGATAGAGATCATATTGTCGTTTTTGCAAATAACAGCAGGATCCAGCACATAGGAAGAAGGATAACTTTCCATGCTCGGATTATTATTCATAAAATCATACGTATGTTTTGTTCCATAAGCACAGGTGAAGACATGCTTATCAGGATGAAGGTTTTTTCTGCGTCCTGTAATCACACCTTTTTCAATTAGATCCGCCATGCCGGGACCAAAGAGTTCAGAATGAATTCCCAGGTCCTTATGTCCTGAAAGATATGGCGTGACAGCATTGGGAACACCACCGATTCCCAACTGGAGGACAGCGCCATCAGGGATAATTTCGGCAATATGTTTCCCTATCAGCGCATCCTCCGGTCTTGGCGGCGGCGGTGGTATTTCCATCAGCGGCACATGGTTTTCCACTATGGCATCAACATCAGAAATGTGAATCATCCCGCTTCCAAACACGCGCGGCATATGCTCGTTCACTTCCACAATAAGACTTCTACTCAATTTTGCCGCTACTGATGTATAGTCATTACATGTGCCAAGACTGAAAAAACCGGACTGATCCATCGGCGAAACCGTGGTAATGGTGACACCTACTGTCATTTCTTCCCGAATTAATCTGGGCACTTGATGAAAATACACGGGCACATATTGTGTCAGCCCGACATTTACCAGTCCCCGGGAATCACCGCTTACAAACCATGAATACGCCTCTATGACATCACAAAGGCCAGGCCTGCAGAGTGTTTCGGCAACATACTTCTGAGGATTAAAGGAATAAACCTTGATATCCTTCAAATCCCCCGCCATTACCCTGTCAGCAACGGCCAAAAGAAGAGCCGGGGGTTCCGCAACAGTCATGCCGTGGATAAGAGTATCCCCGTTTTTTATCAACGCCGCCGCATCAGCAGGTGTGGTCAATTTTCGTTTATACTCTCCAGAATATGTTTGCATAGTCCGATCTCCTCACAAATCAAATCGCTATCACGATTGTTTATTCAAAGAGTTCCAACGCCAACACCTGATGGTCTCGTAAAAAGTCTCCAAGGCCGTCACTCCCGCGAAAGCAGGAGTCCGGAAGTGATTGATTTTTTACGAGTTCATCAAAATTTGATAGGGAGTGATTTCAGTCAAATAAATTATACACGAATAACGAGGAACCAGCAACCGGAAATGAGCCACATCCTCTAAGCGTGGATTTTTTGCAGGAAGTGGAACTGGACAATTGACCGGGAAAGAGCAGTGCCGTGTGCCAGGGGTTACAAGATTGATTGCTCGATTTTATGGCCTCTTGTGTTTCCTGGTTGCTTATGCTATGAAAATTACGAATTTTTGACTATTTTAAAAAGGAGAAGTCCATGCAAATCCAAATAACACAAATTGATCCAGGTCAAACAAGACCAAAACCAACTGATGAATCCAAACTTGGATTCGGTGATATCTTTACAGACCATATGTTTATGATGAATTACGAAACAGGAAAAGGCTGGTTCAATGCCCGCATCAAACCGTATGAGAACATCTCAATCGATCCTGCCTCTATGGCCATTCATTACGGCCAGGAGATCTTTGAGGGCCTCAAGGCATATCGCACAAGGGATGGCGGTATTTCCCTTTTCAGGGCCAGGGACAATTTTGAGCGGTTCAATCGATCGGCAAAGAGGGTGTGCATGGCTGAAGTGGATATCGATCTGGCCATGGAGGGGATGAAGAAGCTGATTTTGCTTGACAGGGAGTGGGTGCCAAAAAACCGGGGGACTTCCCTTTACATCAGGCCCACCATGCTTGCAACCGAACCTAACCTCGGTGTTCGGCCTGCTAATACTTATTTGTTTTTTATCATTATCGGCCCGGTGGGAGCCTATTACAAGGAAGGCCTGAATCCGGTCAAGATATACGTGGAGGATTTCTACGTACGGGCCGCCAAAGGCGGCACAGGTGAAGCAAAAACCGCAGGCAATTATGCTGCAAGCCTGCTGGCTGCTGAAAAGGCAAAGGAAAAAGGATTTACCCAGGTATTATGGCTGGATGCTGAAGAGCGCAGATATGTAGAGGAAGTGGGGACAATGAACATCTTTTTCGTGATTGAGGACGAAGTAGTCACCCCCCCTCTGACCGGAAGCATCCTTCCCGGGGTTACAAGGGACTCAGTCATAAAAATCGCAAGGAATTGGGGCATGAAGGTGTCTGAGCGGTCGCTTTCAATTGATGAAGTTGTTGAGGCATCCAAAGACGGCAGACTAAAGGAAGCCTTTGGAACCGGCACTGCTGCCGTGATATCGCCGATCGGGCAGATTACTTATAAAGGGACAGATTATATCGTCGCCGATGGAAAAATGGGTAATCTTTCGCAGAGGCTTTATGGTGAGATCGTAAATATACAATATGGAGAAAAATCCGATCCCTATGGATGGGTGGAGCGGATCGCCTGATTCGAGAGATCATTTTTCTCGGTGCCTTTGTCCATTTGTGCCTTCCGAATATGGATCATCTCCAAAAGAGTTGGCAGGATGATAAGGATTCAAGGGGTCGAGGATTCGAGGGGGCAGGAGTTCGAGTTAAATGCTTACGACTTATTAAGAGTTAAAAGTCTGGCAAAGGTCATGCCAGCTATGTTTGGAAATGTACAAAGCACTCGACCCCCTGAATCCTTGAATCCTCGAACCCTCCTGCCTGTGCGTGTCCGCACGCAGACAGGTTACATCAACTAATCGGGAGAAGAGCCCCGGATATTAAGGTTTTGTTATGGTTCCCACAATTGAATGGTGTGGCAAGCACATTCGCATGGTTGACCAGCGAAAAATTCCATTCCAAATTGAGTGGTATGTCTGCAGGGGATATAGAGACATCATCAGGGCCATAAAAGGAATGGTAATCCGTGGGGCTCCCGCCATCGGCGTGGCAGCGGCTATGGGTTTGGCACTTGGTGCATATTCTATCAGGGCCGGATCATATGGCGTATTTATGAAGAAATTCAAGGACATTGCAGAACAGATAGCCTTTGCGCGTCCCACTGCTGTAAACCTGAAATGGGCATGTGAAAGAATGGTGGCCCTGGCGGAAGACATGCCGGACCGGCCATTAGATGAGATCAAGCTGAACCTCCGATATGAATCAGAAAAAATCCTGACAGAAGACGTCGAGATCAACCACAGGATTGGCCGGAACGGTCAGGTCCTTGTCCCTGACAGGGCAACCATAATGACACATTGCAATGCAGGTTCTCTCGCTACAGCCGGCTATGGGACGGCCCTTGGAGTTATACGGGCAGCGCGCGAGAATGGGAAAGACATAGATGTTATTGCCAATGAGACAAGGCCCTGGTTTCAGGGCCTCAGGTTGACTGCATTTGAGCTGATGGAAGATGGGATCCCTGTAACTGTAATTGTTGATAGCGCTGCAGGATCCATGATGCAGCAGAAGAAGGTTGATCTCGTTATTACGGGGGCTGACAGGATAGCAGCAAACGGGGATGTGGCCAACAAGATAGGAACATACCAGGTAGCTGTGCTTGCACGGACAAACAATGTTCCATTTTATGTGGCAGCTCCTCTTTCCACTATTGACACTTCCATTGAAAATGGCGACATGATCCAGGTGGAAGAAAGGCCTTCTGAAGAAGTATTGCAATTTGGAAAAAAACAGATTGGTCCTTCAGGAGTTCCTGTTTTCAACCCTGCCTTTGACATCACTCCTGCAAAATATGTGACAGCAATTATTACGGAAAAGGGTATAATAAGCCCGCCTTTCAGGAAGAATATCAAGAGTACGGGACTATAGCAGAGGAGCATTCCCAATGGCTGCTTGTCTCTTATTCAATGTCACCCTTAAGACATTTTTGGTCTGGGGGGTTATTTTGTAGCGACCATCAATCCTGAGTCCGCAGACCCAGATCGGAGTCTTTTTGTGGATCAAAATCGGTATGCGTTTCCTTGTGTCAGACGGAACCTTGAGGTCAATGAAAAGATCTTTGATTTTTTTGTGCCCGCTCATACCAAGGGGAATAAATCTGTCTCCCGGCCTTGAGTTCCTGATCAACAGAGGATAGTCCAAAAGGTCCGCATTCAGGAATGCAGTCCATGGTGAGACCTTCATGTCGTGCAATGCGCTCTTTCTAATTTGCTCGAGCGATATGTCGTACTCTATTGCGTCTATGTGAAAGGTCCCTGGTCTGTCTATAACATAACAGAATGGCTCGGGTCCTGTCTGCTTCATGACACTGAGAACAAGACTTTCATACACCTTTTTTACAACTATATTATTGGGCAGGCTGAATACGGACTGGGCTTTCCCTTCCATTGCCGCGTGGTTGATGGCCTCGATATGACGTAAACTCACCCGGCGCAGCCCTTTCCCTGTTATTCTAAGGATGCACCGGATAATACGGTTCCGCAACCCTTCCGGGAGTTCTCTGAATAAAGACAAAGGAACCTGGATTTGACCGTTGTTTGTGATTTCGGCCTGCATTTCTACCCATGTGCCTGCCTCTGCCTCCAACCACTCGTTATCCCTTCTCATGATATCCGCTGTCTGTCCCAGAAGTTCCACTATGCGGGGCTGGTACTTTTTAAGCTCGGGCAAAAGTTCTATACGTATCTTGTTCCTCAAATAGCGGGTTTCAAGATTGGAGGAGTCTGTCATGTATGCGAGGCCCCTTTGTTCAAGGTAGGCCTCAATCTCTGAACGAGTCAATTCTATCAAGGGCCTGATTATTTTTTCATCCCTTTTTGGCGGAATTCCCATGAGCCCTGACGGACCGCTTCCCCGCAAAAGCCTCATAAGGATTGTCTCAGCCTGGTCATTAAGGTTATGCCCCAGGGCAATCTTCTGAGCTGAGAAGCTGTCTTTCACCTTTTCAAGGAATTCATACCTTGCGTGCCTGGCCCTTTCTTCTAAAGAGCCCCCCCCTTGCTTTATTCCCGGCCCTGCTTTGCCTGCCATAAAGGGTAGATCAAGGGAATCTGCCAGGGACTCAACAAAACGGGCCTCGGGTTCGTCTTCGCCAGGCCTGAGGCCATGATCGAGGTGCGCTACAATCAGTTCTATGCCCAAACCATCCTGTAGTTTGTTGAGTATGTCGAGGAGACAGACAGAATCAGGACCGCCTGAAACCGCCACGATAACCCGGTCCCCGTGTCTGAGCATGTGGTGTTTAGAGATAGTCCGGTTTGCTTTATTTATTGTTTTTCTGATAGTGTTCATTGTCTGTGGAATTTGTGGAATTGGGGACGGGTTCACAT
>JAYEIR010000035.1:0-24678 GCA_034660135.1 Thermodesulfobacteriota bacterium | reverse complement strand
GGCTAAAGGAGCTTATGCAGGTGCTTCCCGCCTTGACTATGCCTCAGGTACAAACCCTGCTTCGTGAGCTTAAATCAGAGGGGAAAATATATAAAGTTGGCAGTACCAGAGCTGCATTATGGTATCCCGGTCCTGAAACGGATGCTATTACATCCGGAAAAAATGGTTAAACGTAATCCAGATGCAATGCAATAGACGTAACGTAATGATATTTAAGGGGTCCTATTGCATCTTCTATTGTGCTGCGTAGAATAGAAATATGCAATGGACACAATTAATAGGTGCTGAACAGTTGAGCAGTACCCCATAAAGGCAACATTTAATGAGCAATCAGACAATCATAGAAGCGTTGCGAAATTCATTGACGGCAGCCGCCCGTTTCAACCGCTCCGACATGGTCGCGCCGGCGGTCATTTTATGGACCGATTCGGACAACCAATGGGCTGCCCTGGTGGATCAATTGCGGCCTTTAATGCCTGAACTGTTTACGCTGGGTGAATATGACCCGGGAAAAAGGATCGGTCCGGCTATCTGGATTCGGTGTGTCATCGAACGCTCTCTGCCGGATATTGACCTGCCGGAAGACGCCATTCCTATTATTTACATGCCGAATGTCAGCAGACAAACTCTGAGGGCCGTTGAGGAATGCCCGGACAGTTTGAAACCACTGGTTGAGTTGCAATATCGTGGTGCGGTTTGGACGCAACGTAATGGAAGGGACTGGACCGTCGAGGCGTTTTTGGTTTCAAAGGATGGGGGCTTGGGACTGGATGTTGCCAAAGATAAATATACCAGGCATGCGATGCTCGGTGCATTAGCCCAACTTGCAGTAACACCGCTGACACGGCTGACCGGAAAACGGCTTGAGGCAGAAGATTTCGACAAATTGATGGTTGAAGATACACCACGAGATTTATTGGTATGGATGAATTCTCCATCAGGAATTCAAGAACAGTGGGATGACAACAAATGGGCGGCGTTCGTTTCCCGTTGTAAAGCTGAATACGGTTTTGACCCGGAAAAAGAAGGTGTGATTGTCGCCGGAGAAAAACTTGGGCTGAGGGAAGATGAAATCTGGAAGAACCTCTGGAGGCGCTTTGAAGAATCACCATTACTGTATCAAGGCCTACCCGAATTACTCAGGCGATCAAAACCTTCCGGTAAGCTTATTTTCGACAAAGAGTCCTGGCCTGATGAAAACGACAACGAGGAAAATTCATTATGTCAGGATCTGTTGAATTTATCCTCAAAGAGTGCTGCAGAAGCCAGAAAGACAATTGAAGACTTGGAGGCGAAACACCATAAACGCCGAGATTGGGTATGGGCCAAAATCGGGCAAAGCCGCCTTGCAACAGCCTTAGAACATCTAACTGTGATGGCTAAAGAAACTTCACAAAGTATGGGTGGTGATTCTGCGGATGCAATGGCATCTATATACAGAGACAGCGGTTACAAAGCGGATATGTCCGCCATACTTGCACTGGCCGGCGTTAAATCGTCCGAGGATAGTAAAGCGATTGAAGCGGCTTTGAGAAGCATTTATTTACCATGGCTGGATGATGCGGCGCGGCATTTCCAGAAACTCATAACTGCAAATCCTCTGCCATCAGGTTGTGGTGAGCTACCTGGAATAAATGCTGAAGAAGGAGAATGTCTGTTGTTTGCCGATAGCCTGCGATTTGACATTTCACATCGATTAACTGCCTTGGCAGAGGAACAACGATTAAAAGTGTCATTCAATTGGCGCTGGGCATCCCTGCCGACAGTTACAGCAACAGCCAAACCTGCACTTTCCCCAGTAGCCGACCAGATCATAGGAAAACAATTAGGAGAAGAGTTTCGTCCAGTGACAAAAAAAGACGGCAAGCCATTAACAATTGACCGCTTCCGTAAGCTCCTTACTTCAGAAGGCTACCAAGTCCTTAGCCCGTCCGAGGTCGGTGAATCTGAACAAGCAGATGCCCGCGCATGGACGGAATTTGGAGATATTGACAAGGTCGGCCACACCTTGCAAAGCAAACTTGCCTTTAGAATCACAGAACAGTTGGAATTGTTGCTTGAAAGAATCCGAGAGTTGCTTGAAGCCGGATGGAAACGGGTAAGAGTGATAACGGATCATGGCTGGCTCCTGGTTCCGGGCGGTCTGCCTGCTGTGAAATTGCCGAAATACCTCACCGAATGCCGGTGGGCAAGGTGTGCGGCTATTAAAGATCATTCAAAAGTCGATTTTCCGATGGCCAACTGGCATTGGAATTCTCATGAATATTTTGTTTATGGGCCAGGGATCAATTGTTTTTCAAATGGAAACGAATACGCCCATGGCGGTGTGAGTTTACAGGAATGCCTCATCCCGGATCTCCGATTCAGCCTGAGCGATGTGCCTGTTAAAGCCATCGCTAAAATAAAAGAAATTGAGTGGCTTGGCATGAGATGCCGCGCCACCATTGATCCGGGCGGAGCCAAAATAAAAGCAGATCTTCGAACAAAACCAAATGATGAAACATCAAGTGTAGCCTCTCCTAAAATGTTTGGCGCTGACGGGCATGTGAGTCTGCTTGTCGAGAATGAGGAACTGGAAGGCACGGTTGTCAGCCTGGTAATGATTGATTCTTCCGGTTCAGTAATAGGAAAGCAGGCTACCACAATTGGAGGTGATGAATAAAAATGGAACTTGATTCTCTTGACCGTCTTGCCGCCTCTGCATTTGACGGATTTCTGGTGCGCAAGGATCTGGTTCGAAAATACAGCCGGCAGTATCCTGTACCCACTTATGTGGTCGAATTTTTACTTGGACGTTATTGCGCTACTGTCGATGAAGAAGAAATCGAGGAAGGCCTTGGGATTGTTGAAAGGCAACTGAAAGATCGTACCGTCCGAACCGGGGAAGAGGAATTGTTTAAGGCCTGGTCACGGGAAAAGGGATCGGTGAAATTAATCGATCTTATAAAAGCCAGACTGGACTCCAAGAATGATTGCTTTATTGCTGAGCTTCCAAGCCTGGGTTTAAAGGATGTGCGGATTAATGATCAGCTTGTACATGATAATGAAAGGATGCTCACCGATGGCTTTTATGCTGAGCTGAATTTGACCTACGATGCTGCAATTGCCCAGGAAAAAAGCGGACGGCCTTTTGCAATTGAGGGATTAAGAGCAATTCAGCTCTCTAAGGCGGATGTCCTGTCAGTCCTTAATCGAGGGCGGAACCAATTCACCACTGATGAATGGAAAAGATTTCTAATTCGTTCCGTTGGACTGGAGCCGGAAACGCTCTCCGAACGTGCCCGGATGGTAGCGTTGCTTCGTATGGTCCCCTTTATTGAAAACAATTTCAATATGGTTGAGCTTGGCCCAAGAGGAACCGGGAAGAGTCATATTTATCAGCAAATATCCCCTTATTCTCATTTAGTGTCAGGGGGTAAAGCCACTGTGGCAAAAATGTTTGTCAATATGGCAAATGGTCAACGAGGTCTTGTTTGCCATTACGATGTGGTGTGTTTTGATGAGATTTCAGGGATATCTTTCGACAAGAAGGATGGCGTTAATATTATGAAAGGCTATATGGCCTCTGGTGAATTTTCCAGAGGCAAAGAACCGATTCGAGCTTTCGGTGGCATCGTAATGGTTGGAAATTTTGATGTTGACGTTGAGCAACAACAAAGAATCGGGCACTTACTCAGTCCGCTACCCGTTGAAATGCGAAACGATACCGCGTTCATGGACCGCATTCACTCATATGCTCCCGGTTGGGATTTTCCTAAGCTAAATCCTGAAAATCTTACCAATCATTTTGGCCTTGTCAGTGACTTTTTGTCCGAATGTTGGAACAAACTCCGTTCTGGAAGCCGCCTGTCAGTATTACAAGGGCGTGTAAATTGGGGAGGTGCCCTCAGTGGACGAGACATTGAGGCTGTCAACAAGACAATCAGTGGTTTGATAAAGCTCATTTATCCTGCCCCTGATATGCCGATTCCCGATGAAGAATTAGAATCGATTATTCGTATCGCGTTGGAGGCCCGCCGCCGTGTAAAAGAACAACAGAAGCGATGTTTGAAAACCGAATTCCGCAATACCCATTTCAGCTATTTAATGGGTGTGGATGGTGTGGAGCAGTTTGTTTCAACCCCCGAACTTCATAGTGATGAATTGATCGATACTGATCCGCTTCCTCCCGGGCAGGTATGGGCCATCAGTCCGGGCGGTCAGGAAGCTTCACCGGCGTTGTACCGAATCGAGGCCACGGTTGGTCCCGGAAGTGGGGTCAAGATACTCAATACACCGGTGCCCCCTGCTTTTAGAGAAAGCGTTCGCTACGGGGAACAAAATCTGTATATACGGGCAAAAGAGCTTGTAGGGGATCGTGATCCGCGTAGCCATGAGTTCTCGATACAATTGCGTTCTATGGATATTGACAGCTCCGGACAAGGGCTTGGCCTTGCTGTCCTTTTATCACTCTGCGGGGGCCTGATTGAGCGGAGCGTTAAAGGCGGACTCATCATTGTTGGAGCATTAAACCTTGGAGGTTCCGTTGAAATGGTGCCAAACCCGGTTGCCGTTGCAGAACTTGCTGTGGAGAAAGGAGCCGCAACAGTGTTGATGCCAATATCATCAAGGAAACAATTATTTGAGCTTTCAGATGATATGGCAACCAAGGTCAGCATCGAGTTTTACGCAGATGCAATAGATGCATTTACAAAGGCAATTATGGATTAAGCATATAGAGCAAATCCATTAAATCGACTGGGGGTATTATGCAACCTTCTAAGCTCAAGCAGTTGAAAGAATTTTGGCTCATCGCGGATTAGCGTGAAAACCTATCTCTAATAACCAAATGAGTCGGGGCCAAAGGTGATCGAACAAACCAGTCTCGAGAGGGTTAGAGGGACGTTCCATCAATAAGTAATTAACTCAATCTATCAGTCTATAATTGTTTGCTTTGGCGATCCGCTCACCCCTTTGCACAGCATACCCGACCCCTTGACCGGTCATGCCAAGAAGTCTTGCCAAATCTGCCAATGAGTATCCCAGCTCCACAACCGCCCAGTAACAATATAACCCCTTGCTTCCGCCCTTGTTTTTTGATTGGCATACGGCCCGGCTGTAACCTGTCATACCAAAAACTTGGCCAAGCTCTTGACGGGCTGTTCCTCAAAACCAGTTTGAGCAACAGCCCGTCAATACCTGGCACCTCGTTTCCGCAAAATGTTGACCAAAACGAAAAAAGGACTTAAGCCATATGGCCTAAGTCCTTTTTTTCAAAGTAGGCACGAAGGGATTTGAACCCTTGACCCCTACCGTGTCAGGGTAGTGCTCTCCCCCTGAGCTACGTGCCTGTTTGTGTCTTGTTATTAACAATCCGGATGACGGATGTCAAGTCGTATTACAGCAATTCTAATTATGGCTTTCACCTGGATAGGGGACAAAGGGATCTCTTTTAGGATACTGATCAATTCCCTTCCCAACGGCAAAAGCCGTATTTGGGAACAGCATACTTGAATGGCTATAACTCAAGTGGATAGACTGAAGGCTGAAGACTGTTAGGAAAAGCGGAATAAAAATTCGGGGTAGTCATAGTAGCTTAGTCCAAGTTAAGCAAAAGCTCACCTTCTTCAGTTTGGTCATAGCTTATTGGGAAAGGGAGGTCTTGATGGTTCAGGACACGATCCAGGAATTTATTCCTATTACCTTGGAATTCAACCACAATAGATATTGAATTTTTCCTGGCTCCTGTCTGCCTGACGGATCTTACACCTTTGACGTCTTTTCTCAGAAAATCCCTAAACACCCTGAATTGTTTGAGACTTTCCAGATATTGGATGGTCATCTTAAGGTGGCGAATCTTTTGCTGGTCAGACATAACGGACCGGATAATGGCGGGCGTTAGCTCAGTGGCGAGATGATTGCCCAGCCTTTCGAGGGTTTCAATGACTTGCTTCTTATCTTCAAGCTTTTTTCCAACGTATTCCACCTCGTTACCTTCACATATTTGGATGCCGTGATCCACATCGAACGCCTTCAGGCTTAGGGTCATAGTATTTTCATCAATTCTGTGCGCTTTGCCGTAGATTACGATATCAGCGGAGAAAAGACTTCCCCACTTCAGTATGTTTTCAACCTGAAGATCAGCAGTCCTGAGGTCTTCGCTGCCTTCAGTTTCAGGAATTCCTATCCTCCTGTTGATTGGACTAAGGCCTCTTTTCTGAAACGCATTGTGCAATGCAAGCTCGGTCAGACTAAGGGCAGAGTGCGCATCCACCTCTTTCCACCAGTAATAAGCAGTGCCGTCACCGATTTCTGAAACAAGGAAGAGCACTTTGATAGGAGGTCCTTCAAACAGTAGTAGTTCAGCTTCTCTGAATTCTTCATCTATCAACTTCTCATTGACTCTGAGCCTAAGAAGCACAGTGTACTTTTCCCCGATTTGGTCTTCTGCCAAGATATGAAAATTCTCAATCCCTTCCTTTGCCTTTGGCAAGATGTCCCGAATAAGCCTCTGGAAATTGTTGACCATACCTTGGCTCCCTAATCGACGCACAAGATACGTCTCCATTCCTTTTTTCAAGGCTTGGGAAATTGCCATTTTCCTTGCGAGAGCACGATTTTCTTTGACAACGACAGTCGTTCCAATGGCAAGTACTTCATTTTCTGTCTCGTTGTCCGTTTTCCCGGCATATGCAAGAGAACTGCATAAAAAGGAAAAACACAACAGACAATAGATCAAAATGAAGTGGTAATGCTTTAGCCAAGTGGAAGCCATAATTAGAATTGCCGGGACTGAATTTGACAGTCTCTGATCTTCTATCAAGTTTGTTCCCTCTATTTTCTGAATCCCTCTATTTCTTTGGTTGCTTCAGGTACAAGCCTTTTATTGATTATTAGTACTTTTTTGAAGGCCTCCTCAGATTCTGTGGGTTGGCCGGCCTGTTTATACGCAACGCCCATCTGAAAGTATGCTTCGGGCAGCTCTTCTATGAGCAAAATCACTTTTGAAAATTCCTCTTCCACCTTTTTCAGCCATCCAATGTCTTTCTGCGTTGTGTAGAGATACATGAATCCCACGTAGGACAGGGCCTTGTCTTCCCTGGTAGCTGCAAAATCTGCTGCACTTTGCATGGAATCGAAGGCGAGCTGGAATTTTCCTTTCATTATGTACACCATGCCCATCCCCCTGTGAGCCGGGGAATAATCCGGATCGAGTTGTAATGCAAGCTCAAACTCTCTTTTGGCATGATAAGGGTATCCCTTTTTAATCAACTTGAAGCCGCTTAAGGCATGATGTCCCGGGGTATCCAGGACACTTTCCGGCACTTTTTTTTCGGTCACACAGCCCAAAAAAAATGCCAAAGCCACGAAAAAAATAACGACTGTCGTGTGAAAAAATCTTAGCTTAGTGGAATACATTGGAGTACCTCCGGAAATAATCCAGGGAAAAGTCGGACCTAATAGCCCAAAATCATTATGTAAACACCTGTTATCCTTTACCCTGATTCTGCAACCAAGGTCAAGGAATTTCTGCAAGGAATTCCCTTATTTTTTTTGAGAGCAGATCGAAATTTTCCGGTGCTACCCAGGTGTATTCCGGATCAGCCCTGAACCATGTGAGCTGTCTTTTGGCATATCTGCGAGTATCCCTTTGAAATTTACGGATCGTGTCTGCAAGAGACCAATCTCTGTTTAAGTATCTTATCATATGTCTGTATCCAATTGAATTCATTGGTTTCAGGGCAGGTGAATAGCCTTTTTTTAAAAGGTTTTTCGTCTCCCTCGCTAAACCGGCTTCCACCATAGCTGCACTTCGCTCGTCAATGCGATGATAGAGCAGTTCCCTGTCTGTTTTCAAACAAAACTTCAGAGTATCCAGGGACGTGTCTGTAAAACCGTGATCCCTGTGCAGATCCGAGGGCCGTCTCTTGGTTAGATGGATAATTTCAAGGGCCCTTATGATCCTTGCTCTATCATTCGGGTGGATCTTTTCGGCGGATTCCGGGTCGAGGCGTTCAAGCCTTTCATGCATCCCTGGGGAACCAAGGGTCTCGCATTCCAGGGCCAGTGATTGTCTCAATTTCGGATCTGCAGGCCGACACTGAAACAGGCCCTTGAGCAAAATCTTTATGTACAGCCCTGTACCGCCCACAACAAAGCACGTCTTGCCCCTGGAAACGATATCCGTGACAAGGGGAAGCGCCAAGGAACGGTAGATTGAAGCATTGAATTCCTCATTGGGATTTACCACATCGATCAGGTAGTGAGGAATGCTCTTTTGTTCTTGTGGTGTTGGTTTAGCAGTGCCAATGTCCATGCCACGATAGACCTGCATGGAATCGGCATTGATAATTTCCCCGTTCAGGGCCAGAGCGAGTTGCACGCTCAAAGAAGTCTTCCCGCTGGCCGTGGGTCCAGCAATGACAACGACTTTTGGCTTTCCTTTCATGTCATTGGCTTTCACTACTATAAACTCAGATAATTCTCTTGAGCATCTTCTCTATTTCGTGATAGGTGAATTGCTTGAATATAGGCCTTCCATGCGGGCAGTTTGTCGGTAGTTCCATTTTTTCAAGCTGGTTCAGGAGTTGGATCATTTCTTCCATGGTCATATGATCTCCTGCCCGTATAGCGCCGTGACAGGCCATGACGGTCAACACCTTATCCACGACTGTTGTATCATCGATATGATCTTCCTCCATCTCTGCCATGAGCTCAGACAAGAAAGAGTTCCACTCAACGTTTCTCAGGAGGGCCGGAACAGACCTCAGCAGAAAAGTGTTGCCTCCGAAATGATCAAGTTCTATACCAAAGCGCAACAACCGATCTTTCTTTTCCATGATAGTCTTTTTTTCTCTCATGCTCATTTCCAGCTTATGTGGCATCAAAAAACCCTGGACTTCAATTCCCGAGACATCAAAGCCATTTTTGAGGTTTTCATAGACGATCCTTTCGTGGGCTGCATGCTGGTCAACTATCAGGAGACCGTCTTTCACCTGACACAAAATGTAGGTGTTGGCCAATTGCCCAATAACTCGTAGCCCGCGATCAGACACTAAGTATTCGGGCACTAAGTATTCGGGTTCTTCTTTGCTGGCCGGATGGGCAACGTCCTGCGCGGTTTGCTTGTAATCCGAGGCGGGCTCAGACAGGAAATGAAAGCCGTACTCCTGGTCAGACTTGCCTTTGTACATTGCAGGCAGGCCGGAGAAACCGCGAAAGGATTTGGTCAGCCCCTTTCCAATGGCAGAAGCAATAGTCTTATAAACGGCATTGCTATTATTAAATCGCACCTCCTGTTTGGTCGGGTGAACGTTTACATCCACTTTTGAGGGGTCAATTTGTACAAAAATAACGGCCTGGGGATACCGCCCTTTCATCAGCCGTTGACCATAGCCTTCCATAATGGCCCTGGTAATTAGTCGGTCCCGGATGTGCCTGTTGTTGACATAGATGAATAAACGGTCACTCTTGGTTCTACTGAAATCCGAAGGGGCCAGGTAACCGGTGACTGTCAGCTCATGATTCTCTTCTTGTACTCCTATCATGGAATCCGCCACTTTTCTTCCAATAAGTGCGGAAACCCGGGAAAGCTGCTGATCCGAGGCCGGTAGACTCATAATTGTGTTTCCAGCGTCATCTAACATGAAGCTTATGTTCGGGAAGGGCAGGGCCATCCGTGTCAGGATATCAATAATGTGGTTTGTTTCAGTTCTTACGGTACGTAAGAATTTACGTCTTGCAGGGGTGTTAAAAAAAAGTTCTTTTACCTGAACGGTTGTGCCCGGAGGGGCCCCGGTTTCTTCTATGGCGAGGAATTTGCCTGCTGATATCTTAAACCTGTGACCTGTTATCTCGTCGTGAGTACGTGATATGATCTGCAATTTGGAGACAGAAGCAATGCTCGGAAGGGCTTCTCCCCTGAAACCGAACGATTTCACGGAAAAAAGGTCAGAGGCAATCCTTATCTTGCTGGTTGCATGTCTTTCCACACACAAGAGGAGATCATCTCTCGAGAGGCCGACGCCATTATCTCTAACCTTAATTAATCTCTTTCCTCCCTGTTCGATATTAATAATAATTCGATTTGCACCAGCATCAAAGCTGTTGTCAACGAGCTCCTTGACAACCGAAGCCGGCCTGTCAACAACCTCTCCGGCTGCGATTTGGGAGGCTACAATCTCTGGGAGTACTCTGATCAAGTTCATGGTCTGAAAAACTTGCGGTTTGCAGCGAACTCTTTGTATCTCCGGTGAGCGCCAACAAATTTTGTGAATAATCTTCTTTGTTTCACGAGACGCAACTCCTGTCTCCCCATGGGGTCGTACGAAAGGCATTTGGCTGATTGAGGATTCGTCAAGAAGTCTTCAACCATGCGGCATGACAGGTCAACCATGAAGGCAAGGTATTCGTGAAAGACATTGCTGTTGGTGGCTTTGCCGGCAAAAAGTAAGTTATGTGTCGTGTAAAAATAATCTGAGAACCTTACGGACCGCGCATAAAGACGTTTTTTAACTTTCAGACCAGTGCCCTTTTTTCCTGCTATCAAGTGCAGGAGATCGTCGCATTCTTTGTGGTCCATTCTCAACACATGTCTTGCAATTCTTATGTAGTCAGGTCCAATCAGGTAATCGGCCTTGGCCTCCCAGTACAAATGTCCCATTTTTCTGCCTGTCGGGTATGAGTCAGTCAGGTTAGGAACAAACAAGTTATGTGCCACTACATCGGCGGCTAAATGGGAAAGGAATCCATAAGCAAAGGCTGCCTCTCTGTCATCGGCCGCCTCTTTCAGGAACCTAAAACCGCCTTCCCAGTTATGCGGGTGGCCGGAATTCTTTTTCTTGCCTTTGCCAATAAAAAAATCGGCGGCCAGGCATCCGTACAGATATTGGCGCGGATATGAAGTGATGATTTTGGCAATGGATGGCAATATGAGTGTGACATGGCTCAGTGTGCTCAAGGCTGTTATCGTGTGAACACCCGGGCCCCAGGCCAGGACCTCGTCTGGGCATAGGAGCTTCAAAATAGCAAGTGTGCTTAACGAAATGATTATCTTCAAATAAAACATATATTCAGCTCTGATTGAACACGTAATTTTCCTTTGATGATATGTACCCTAACATAACCCGTGTCTTGGATTCAAGGTTTTTTGGCCTGTATCCTTCAGCCTTCAGCCTTCAGCCTATCCACCTGAGTGTTACGTGCGGTATTTTAAAAAAGATCCCTCTGCCCTTTATCTAAATGGAAGCCATAATTAGAATAGCTGAAAATGTCTAACCATTACTTGATTTTTTTCTGTTTTTTGCTAATATCTTTAAAATTCTTTTGCTTATATTCACCTTGATGTCAGGGGCAGCATAGAATGGACAAAAGAGACTGGCAGAAAAGAGGCGAAGGGCACCGGGAAAGATTGCGTCAAAGGTTTTTAGAAGGGGGTCTTCAAAGATTTTCGGACGAGGAAGTTATTGAATTTCTCCTTACATTGGGTACACCGAGGGGAGATCTCAAGGTCCCAGCACGAGAAGCGCTAAAGAACTTTTCCAGTCTTTCAGGGGTGTTATCAGCGCCAATGGAAAAACTGACGGAGATAAAGGGGATTGGTCCCAAGAACGCCCTTTACCTGAAACTTGTTCATCAGGTGGCCGGGAGATACCTTAAGGATAAGGTGGCTGGAAACACGGTTTTGAGTTCGTCACATGCGGTTTTTGATTATCTTTTTCATTCAATGAGGGATCTGAAGAGAGAAATTTTCAAGGTCCTTTTTTTGAATCGCAAAAATCAGTTGATTTTTGACCAGGATTTGTTTTTAGGAACTCTCACCGGAAGTGCTGTATATCCGCGCGAGATAATGGCCTTTGCACTTGAACATAAGGCCGCGGGCCTTGTGTTCGTCCACAACCATCCATCTGGGGACCCAGCTCCATCCCCTGAAGACCAGAGACTGACAAGAGACCTGATATGGGCGGCAAGACTGTTGGCGATTCAGGTCCTTGACCATATCATTATAGGTCATAATACTTATTACAGCTTTGCTGACGAGGGTTTTATAAAACGCTTTGCGGATGAATATGAGAAGAGATTCAACAATCGCGTCCATGAGGCACTTTGACTACTAAGTGGCTGAAGGAGGATAGTAATGCCGGCCTATAAGTGGGTTGCAGAAACAAAAAAAGGAAAAACCATCAGAGGGGAACTGGAGGCCGCAAATGAGAAAATGGCCCAGCTCCAGCTAAAGCGCCGCAATCTCACGGTCAAGAAAATAAAGACAAAACCGAAAGATCTCTTTGAGAATGTGTCCTTCCTTCAGCCTGCGGTAAAGAAGAAAGATATTGTCATTTTTACAAGGCAGTTCTCCACCATGATTGATGCCGGCCTTCCACTTGTCCAAGGGCTCAAGATCTTGGCTGAGCAATCGACTAATATTACGTTCAAGAGGGCACTGAAGGAGATTACCAGGGATGTGGAAGGTGGTGCGAGCCTTGGGGAAGCCATGGGAAAACATCCCAAGATATTTGACCGGCTCTTTGTGAATTTGATTTCCGCCGGCGAGGTTGGAGGTATCCTGGATACTATCTTGCAACGTCTTGCCAGCCATATTGAAAAGGCAGAAAAACTCAAGTCGCGAATCAAAGGTGCCATGACCTATCCCATTATTGTCATTGCTATTGCCGTTGCGGTTATCTCTGTGATCCTGATCTTTGTGATTCCGGTCTTTGAAGAAATGTTCGCTGGTGCCGGATCAGCCCTTCCAATACCGACTCAGATAGTAGTGGGTATGAGCCGTTTTCTAAAAGGGAACTTCCTTTATATGTTTGGCGCTCTCATTGCGATTGGATTTGCATTTAGACAATACAGAAAGTCAAAGAGAGGGAGAAAGCAAACAGATGCCATTTCTTTGAAACTTCCGATTATTGGTATGTTGCTGAAAAAAGTAGCGGTTGCCAGGTTTACGCGCACATTGGGAACAATGATCAGTAGTGGTGTGCCCATTCTGGACGCCCTGGAGGTAGTGGCCGGCACATCAGGCAATGTCATCCTGGAAGAGGTGATCCTCGATGTCCGTTCCAGTATTGCCGAAGGACAAACCATTGCGGAGCCCCTTTCTGAAAGCGAGATATTCCCCGGTATGGTAGTACAGATGATATCAGTCGGCGAAGCGACAGGGGCACTTGATACAATGCTTGAGAAGATTGCTGACTTCTATGACGAAGAGGTGGATGTGGCAGTGGATGCATTGACAACAATGTTGGAGCCTCTTCTTATGGTATTTCTGGGAGGTGCCATAGGCGGTATGGTTGTTGCCATGTATTTGCCGATCTTCAAGATGGCTGCTGCTATGACGTAAGCTTTCCCTCTGCCCTCTATCCAGGTGGAAGCCATAATTAGTGCCTGAACGAAAACCCTGTTCAGGCACGATTTTGGATTTTGGATTTTGGATTAATGGAATCAATCCCAACTCAGTAAAGCATCATGATTAATGTTGTGTTCGTTTTCATTTCGAGGTTCTCGTTCAGAGACAAATTAGAATTGCTGTTGAACACCTGAACCTTTAAACCCCTGAACGGTAATTAATAGAGTTATGTCCATTTTAGACCAGTCCTGGTTTTCAAGGATCAACCGCCCAAGTCGCTACCTCGGGAACGAGGTCAACTCCATCAGGAAAGATCGTGCAGAGGTAGAGGTTTCTGTTGCCCTTGCCTTCCCCGATGTATATGACGTAGGCATGTCTCACCTGGGACTCAAGATCCTTTATCATCTCCTGAACGCTTACCCCTGGATTTCCGCTGAAAGGGTCTTTTGTCCCTGGATTGATCTTGAGAAGGAATTGAGAAATCGTGAAATTCTTCTCGGGACCCTGGAATCTGATTTGCCACTATCAAGCTTCGATATAGTGGGTTTTAGTCTTCAAACTGAGCTCTGCTACACGAACGTTCTAACAATGCTTGCCCTGTCGTCTATATCGTTTCTTTCAGCGGAAAGGGGTGAGCGGGATCCAATCATCATAGCCGGAGGCCCTGCATGCTTCAATCCTGAGCCTGTTGCCGACCTCTTTGATGTCTTCGTGATAGGAGATGGTGAAGAAGCGGCCTTGGAGATATGCCACGCGATCCGTGTGGCAAAACAGGAAGGTATCAGGGGCAGGGAGGAATTGATTTCTCGACTGGGTCATGTCAAGGGGGTGTATATTCCCTCTAATTTCCGTGTCCATTACAGTCATAACGGGATCCCCAGTTCCATTGAACCGTTGCTCCCGGATTGTCAGGTTGTGGAGAAGGCCATTGTCCCGGATATTGGTAAATATGCCTGCCCTGACCACCAGGTTGTCCCTTTCACTGAATTGGTTCATGACCGTGTTGTTATAGAGCTTGCTCGTGGATGCACTCGCGGTTGCCGGTTTTGTCAGGCAGGAATGATCTATCGGCCGGTAAGAGAGCGAAGCCCCGGTTCTGTCCTCGAAACAGCGGAAAAGGCCTTGAGGTTTACCGGTTATGATGAGGTTTCACTCCTCTCCCTGAGTTCGGGAGATTATTGCTGTATCCAGCCTCTCCTTGAGGCCTTGATGGAAGCTCACTCCGATGAGAAAGTAGCCGTAAGCCTCCCGTCTCTGAGGGTCGATAGTCTGACTACTTCACTCATGGAACAGATAAAAAGGGTTAGAAAAACAGGCTTCACCCTGGCACCTGAGGCTGGGAACGATCGCCTTAGAAAAATAATTAATAAGGGGCTGACCCAGAAGGAGATCCTGGAAACAGCCCGGGCGGTATATGAAGCTGGATGGAACTTGATCAAGCTCTACTTTATGATTGGGCTGCCATATGAGGAGGAGAGGGATCTCGAGGATATTGTCAGCCTGGGTAAACAGGTTGCGGGCCTTGCAAAAAAAAGGGGAAAAAGACCTAAAGTCAACCTAAGCATCTCGACCTTTGTGCCCAAGTCTCATACCCCGTTCATGTGGGTGCCGCAAATTTCTTTGCAAGAAAGCCGGAGGAGAATAAGGTTTATCCGCGAAGGTCTGAAAAACACTGCTGTTAAGGTAAAATGGAACGAGCCGGAACTGAGCTGGCTCGACGGTATCTTTTCCAGGGGGGACAGGAGGCTGGGGAATGTCATTATAGAAGCCTGGAGAATGGGATCCAGATTTGACGCGTGGGGAGATCATTTCCGTATGGAGAATTGGCAAGAAGCCTTCAGACGCACCGGATTAGATCCCGATTTTTATCTGCTCAGGGAGAGGTCCTTAGACGAAGTTTTACCCTGGGACCATATCAAAACAGGCGTGACAAAGACCTTTCTCAAAAATGAGTGGGAAAGGTCCGGGGAACAAAAGACCACGCCGGATTGCAGGGAAAAATGTCTGGAATGTGGCGTTTGCGATCACAAACACGTGGATCCCGTCATCTTTAAAGGCTGGAATCCACCACACAACCTAACAAGATCTCGCAAAGAAACAAAAATAGTGTCCTCAAGGAAGTACCGGCTCACTTTTACAAAACTGGGCCACGCTAAATATCTGGGTCATTTAGAGCTTGTTCAGGTCTTTCTCAGGGCCTTCAAGAGGTCCGGACTGCATCTTGTCTATTCCAGGGGATTTCACCCCATGCCCAGGGTATCTTTTACGTGTGCCTTACCTCTCGGTACTGAAAGCATGCAGGAGACAGTGGAAACAGAAATCATGGATTCATTAGATAGCTCTTCCTTAAAAGAAATTATTAACGGGGAGTTGCCTCGTGGTATTGATATAACCATGGTTGAAGAAATCAGGCCTCCAAAGAAAAAGGCCCGGCTGAAACAAAGTCATTTTCTGGTTACACTGGATGGGGTGGAGTTCCAACGGGAGAAGTTAGAGGAGTTCTTGAGATCAGATTGTTTTCCTGTTGTCAAAGTAGACAAGAAAGGGAAGCGCCAAATTGATGCCAGGCTGCTAATTGAATCTATGGATCTCATTTCACCCAATAGAATAAAGCTTGTGCTAAAACATATTGACGGTCCCGGGCTAAAGCCGGCTCAAATAGTTGCTGCTGTTTTTTCACTAAAAGATTCCGATATCGATGAAATGAGAACATTAAAGACCCTTCAGATCTTGTCTTGATGTAGACAAAAGAGGCACCCATGTCACATGAACTTATTATTAATGTCAGACCCCATGAGACCAGGGTTGCCCTGGTTGAAAACGGGCTCATTGTTGAATTGCATATTGAGAGAGAAACCGGCCAGGAAGTACTGGGAAATATTTATCGTGGAACTGTTGTACGGGTCCTTCCTGGTATGCAGGCGGCTTTTGTTGACATCGGTCTTGACAGGAGCGCTTTTCTCTATATCTCGGACGTACATAAAGACTTCTCTGAGTTTGAGCAGATGATGCTTGAGAACCACATTGCAAACGAGGAGCCGGGTCTTGCAGATTCCGAGATATCGGGTTCTATCCAGTATGAGGACACCTCATTTCAGATAGAAGATATGCTTCATGAAGGGCAGGAGATCATGGCGCAGGTGGCCAAAGAGCCGTTCGGCAGTAAGGGGGCCAGGATCACTTCTCATATTTCCGTTCCGGGAAGACACCTCGTCCTGATGCCCACAGTGAGCAACATAGGTATTTCCCGCAGGATAGAAGACAAAGAAGAGAGAGACAGACTCAAAAAGATCATTCAAGAAATCAGGCCGGACGACTATGGGTTCATCGTCAGGACAGTCGGCGAAGGTGCCGGCAAGGAAAAGCTGAAATCAGAGATGGACTTTCTTTTGAGGCTGTGGTCGAACGTAAAGGCAAAGATGAAAAAGGGATTGAACCCCGGACTCTTGTACAAGGACCTGTCTGTCTCCCTTCGATCTGTTCGAGACCTGTTCACGAAAGAAGTGGACAGGCTGATTATAGACTCGAGGGAAGACTATGAAAAGATCATGGGGTTCATAGAAACTTTTGCCCCGGGATTGAAACATCTTGTGGAACTATACGAAGGGCCTGACCCCATTTTTGATGCGTTTGGAATTGAGACTGAGACCTCGCATTTCCTCCAGAACAAGATCTGGTTAAAATCAGGGGGCTATATTGTCATCGAGGCTACCGAAGCCCTTATAGCTATAGACGTTAACACGGGGAGCTATGTGGGGAAAAGAAACCTGGAGGAGACTTTTCTGAAAACAAACTTAGAGGCGGTCAAAGAAATTGCCTACCAGTTGCGGTTCAGAAACATTGGCGGACTCATAGTAATTGACTTTATTGACATGGAGAAGATGGCCAACAGGGAACGTGTTTATTTGGCTCTTAGAGAGGCACTTAATAAAGACAGGGTCAAGACCAATGTCCTTCCTATGTCAGATCTCGGACTCATTGAGATGACTCGGAAGAGAACACGGGCGAGTCTGAACCGGTTATTGACCGAACCCTGTTTCTACTGTGAAGGGACAGGCACACTTAAATCCAAGAAGACAATTTGCCATGAAATATTCAGGGAACTGGAAAGGGAATGTGGAACTTCTGAAGAAAAGACCCATGTCAATATTATGGTAAACCCGGAAATTGAGGATGTTTTGAGGGAAGAAGAGCAGGAATCCATCATAGACCTGGAAAAAAGGATAAATAACCGAATCAGTGTTATTTCAAGAGAAGAATTCCATATAGAACAATATGAAATAAATATTTAGTGCCCTAACGAAAACCAGATAGTATTTCCCGCACCTGTCTATTTGCGGTTCTTTCTAAGTCCGGTTAACCCCTCTTTCATCTGTTTTTTAGTAAACGTTTTTTTACAATTTGTGCACTGATACATTTCTTCGGCTATTTCATCGTACATGAGATCATCGGAGAAATTGACTTTGTGGAGATGAAGGGAGAAATTGTATATAAGATTGAAGTCTTTGTTAGCGCAGTTATCGCATAAAAAATATTCCCGATTATTATCCATTCGTGCTGCTCCTTAAAAGGCATATATTGGAGCCACCGTGCGGAGTCGAACCGCAGACATCCTCATTACGAGTGAGGTGCTCTACCATCTGAGCTACGGTGGCCCAAGCATTCATAAGGGAAATATAGCCTCTTTTTTTGCCCATGTCCATGATTTTTTATTTTGCAATTCCGTCATAGTTATCGAACTGAAGTTCGAAACAGGCAAAGGGTATAGTGAAAAATGAAAGGTGAAAATAACTATTAACCAATAACCAATAACAGATAACTGATAACAGATAACCCATAACCAATAACCCATAGCCATAAGGAGATATCCCGTGAAAAACCCAAAAAACTACATCGTATTTCCCTTAGATTTGCCCTCATATGATCAGGCTATGACCTACGTGGATCTCTTGCAGGAGCATGTGGGTGTGTTTAAAGTCGGCTTGGAGCTTTTTATCAGCCAGGGGCCGGCCATACTGAAATCCATCCGGAACGCCGGGGACGCGGGTATCTTCCTTGACCTGAAACTCCACGATATTCCGGCTACCGTAAAAAGGGCTTTCATAGCTGCAAGCCATCACGGACCTGAATTTGTGACTGTCCATTGTGATGAGGGAGAGGATATCCTGAGGAGTGTGGCGGAAAACAACCCGGGGAATACAAAGATACTGGCAATTACCGTTCTGACGAGTCTTAATCAAAAAAAGTTAGCAGAGTTAGGTTATTCTGAAAAATATGCAAAGGACCTTTCTGCCCTGGTCATGCTCAAGGCAGGCATGGCAAAGGCAGCCGGCTGTCATGGTGTCGTATGTTCCGGATTTGAGGTATCCATGATAAAAGCCAAGTTTGGGAATGAACTTATTGCCATCACGCCAGGGATTCGCCCTGCCTGGTCTGTAGTTGATCAGGATGACCAACAACGTATTGTGACGCCTGCGAATGCGGTCAAGAAAGGCGCCGATTATGTGGTGGTGGGCCGTCCTATCCGGGACGCAAAAGATCCGGCAGATGCGGCAAAACGAGTGGCAGAAGAGATAGGATCAGTGCTGTGAAGTTTAAGAGACTTACAGAAGAAGAGATCAAGAAAATTGACGATCTTCAGTCCGAATATTTCAGCAAATCCATGGAGACCTTTGCTTTGCCCCTTCCGGAGGGGGTGTCGGAACGGCTTGAAAAGATTGTGCAATTTGCAAGTATATCCCATTCAGATACCACCCTTGACATAGGCACGGGTATGGGAATATTGATTCCGCTTATTCAAAAGTATGAACCTGCCGGCATCTATGCCAATGATCTTTCCGGGGTCATGCTTGAGTTTGTGAAAAGGAATTACCCGAATGTCAGCACTATTCAAGGGGATATTAGAGACCTGAAATTACCTGGAAACAGTATTGATGTTGTGTTTATAAATGCGTGCTATCCAAATATTGTGGATAAGTACAGGTGTTTTATGAATATCAGGAGGATGTTAAGGCGAGGCGGCCGTATCGTTATCAGCCACCCTATGGGCAGTGGGTTTATTGATTTTTTAAAAAAGGAGATGCCTTTTCCTGTGGAAGATTTTCCTAAGAACAGATCAGTGGCAGAAGCATTATTCAAACCCTATGGATTTAATGTGGCCAAATTCGTCAATCATGAGAAATTATATGTTCTTGTTTTGGTACTAAACCAAGGGCATAATAATAGTGCCCCTGTTTGTTGAGATATTACGGCTAATCGGTCGTACTATAGATCCAATTGTAATTGATTGGTCTTGCGGTTAAGACGGTGACCTTGGGATGTAGCAATTCGTCTGTCAGTTTGAGCCAGTTGTAAGCAGGTTCAAGTTTGTGCAGTTTGGCGTCTTCCGGTGGGGTCGAATGAATGGTGTGGTTATAGCGTGCCTCTGAGATACCCACATAAGAATCTTTTTCCGGGTAAAGATAGGCGGATTTGAAAGTGTTGAGCCTTATGCCTTCGCGCTGGGCCAGGTCCTTGGCTTGTTTTTCTGTCAGTTGCACCAGGAAGTATTTTGAAACTCCTCTTTCAGAATATTTGTACATGATCCGTGACTCTGAGCTGGAGACAAAGACCGTGGATATGTAGTCCTGCCCTCTTAGAAGTTGAGCCGCAATGAGACCTGCTGTCCGTCTTCCCCCTGCGTTATAATGACAGCCGTAATATTCAAAGAGCTTGTTCTGCAGGATACGCGCTTCGTTGTCACTGTTTTCATATAGGTCATCCTGGATATAGTTGAGGCTTTTGGCCAGGTCTTCGGCCGCATCAGCTATGGGACAGTCAATTTTGACATGAAAATTGGTTAATGAATACCGGTCCTTCTTTTTGACACTGGGGTCTTGTTGAATAAGCAGGGCATAGTCTACGATTAACAGTTCTTCGACTAAATCCAGAAAACCGGGGCTTTCAAAATACCGCAAATTTTTGTTAAAGCGTTTGTACAGGGAAAAATTGGGAAGATACTCGAGGTTTCTCTTGATGACGCTATTTTCCGGGAAAAAACGGATATAGTTTTTCAGGTTAGGACTGATAACACCCTCGCAGAAAATTACAAGAAAGGTGTTGAATAATTCCGATTCACTTTCCATTTTCTTGGATTTTGGCTTAAGCTCGCTCTTGTCAAGGAAGATATATTCAACCCCGTTCTCCTGGAAATTGTAATAGGAATCAATCAGTGCAATCTTTATTAAACGACGTTCTAGGGCATCTCTCAGGGTCTCATAAAGCGAACGTCTGAGTCTCTCATAGTATGTTAGGCCTTCTCTATAAGTCCACATAGGTCTAATCTCATTTTGCAAACATTCTGATGTTCATCAGCAGCGAACTCAGATGTCGGCAGTGGTATAGTCCTTAAGATAATGTTTTTGGGGTTTAGAATATTCGATCCCCGAAGAGATTTTTCCCGTGCGATATCAGGAAACTTGAAATTTGAAACTGGAAACTTGGTAGCCACCTGAATAGTCATATATAGACCAAGTTTCAAATTTCCAGTTTCAAGTATCGGATTCCGACTGCCCCTGTAATTCTTTTTAAAGGAGAATTACACCAACCCCAAAATGTTTTTCTTTAAGCCTATAGTTGACTGGATCGGCCGCCATGCAAAGCGGATTGCTATTCTTCCGACATCTCCGGTACCGGTATCCCCCACCATTCCTGTCCCTGGGATTCGATTCCGGTTTCCAGTGTAGGGTTCTTGTATCCGTACCAACTATATCTGAGGTGAGCCCAATTTTTGTACATTGTATCGTGCTGCCAGAACTCAGATTGCCTTGCGGCACCGCAGCCGGCCAAAAACAACCCTATGAAAGCCAATAAGCATAATCTTTTCATCATCTTTACTCCTCTTGAAATTAAAAAGTTACGTGCAATTATAGTGGCTACTTACTTAGTCTCTGAACGAAAACCTCGAAATGAAAACGAATACAACATCAATCATGAGGTTTTACTAAGTTGGGATTGAATCCATTAATCCAAAATCTAAAGTCCAAAATCCAAAATTGTGCCTGAACAGGGTTTTCGTTCAGTCACTACTTATGTTCCTTTCCACGGGCTGCTATCATTCAGAAAAAGCACTGAGTGAACCAAGGTCTTGTGGGCTGATAGCCGAAAGAAATTACTATCTAAAATCTAAAGCTTTGTCAATATATTATGCTTGCTTTAGCAATAAATACTATAGAGTAAAAAGTGTTTTGTTTCAACGGGAAAGATCTGAGCAATTTATAAAAGCCGGCTGAAACCCATATGTCCTGCGAATCAATCCACTGGGACTCAAGTTTTCACGGGCAATCAAGCCTGTTCCGTTTTTGAGCTTGATAAATGCTCTGTTTGGGTTTATTGTCTCTCGTTATCGGGACACATATGCCATAGGCTTCAATAGGCAGATTTCGCATATGACCTCGGTAAGATACAAAACAAAAGGGTATTTCACGGGCAGACGCTGGTTTCCGTGAGTTATCGGATGATTTCACGCAGCTTGCTGTGCGGGTAGAGTTCATTTGCTTAGCACCTAAAACCTGCAATTAGCTTTTAGCAATTAGCCGTTAGCTTAAAGACTACAAGCATTTGTATAACTTTATGCTGAACTGAAACTTTCATTTTTTGATGCAACTGTATTGTCTAACAACTAATTGATTTATATAGCTAATAGCTAATAGCTAACGGCTAATTGCGTTTTTTAGGTAGCAATTATCTGAGAAGGGGTGACAGGATAATGAGGACAAGGACAATATGTGTCATTTTATTTGGTATGCTTGTTATTACAGGTTGTGCTGTACAGAAATATCGTACCGAGAAAATCGAGCTTCAACATCCTGACTGGGATCAGGCGACTGTTCAGAAGGTGGCGAAGAGGCAGATAAGTCCCGGGATGACCTCTGAGATGGTTGTGGCTGGGTTGGGGAAGCCGGATTCTATTTTGCGGGAAGGAGATCAGGAAAGGTGGGGTTATGCTGCCTTTGTGGGGGACTTTGAGCCCCGCAAAACATTTGTCTATTTTGTCTATCTCAAATATGGTCTTGTCACAAAAACCACTGGAGACCGGAGCAGAATGTCATACGTTTCCTGGTATGAGTAAGGTTGATGGACTCATAAAAAGTCAGACGTCGAATTTTCCTTGCTTATAGCCTCTTGATATTACTGCAGACCAATGTCAATTTTGTAAGTTTTGCGATTTCATCAAAGTTGAAAGTGCTCTAAAACAAAGTGGAGGATTTTTAAATGCATAAAGACAAAATGATTTTTAAAAGGGCTGTTATGATATTTTGCTCACTATTACTTGCAGTTCTATGTATAAGTGTAATCTCATGTTCAAAGATGGTCCTCAAGCCCTTTGACTACGAAAACAGGCAGCCTTTCAGTGATTCGGATTATGGACACCCTTCCGGTGAGAATATGTGGTAAGAATCTTGATCAATGTATCTGGTATCACATCGTGGTTTTTCTACATTTGGTCTGCAGGCCCCCGCAAAGAGCCTGTATTTGCATCCAGGCAAAAGGTCAAAGGCACAAGGTGCAGGGGTGGGGACCAGATGACATTATTCTCTTGCTTACACCTTACACCCTATATCTTTTCAACACTTCCATGACTTCGTGCGCGGGATAGGGTCTGCCTGGTCCTGCAATATATACGGAATACTTAAAGTGCCTGAACAGACCGGAAGGTAATGTCGGAAGGGGGTCATTATGGCAAAGGGAAATAAGTTGCTTAAAGGAAAAAGAATACTGATAGTGGATGACGAGCCTGATGTGCTGGAGTCATTGGAAGAACTCCTGTCCATGTGTGAAATTGTAAAGGCCTCTCGCTTTGATGAAGCCAAAGAGTTGCTGGAAAACGTATATTTTGATATGGCTATTTTAGATATCATGGGAGTTGATGGGTATAAACTGTTGAAAATCGCCAACAATAAAAGAGTGATAGCCGTTATGCTGACGGCACATGCGCTGAGTTCCGACAATATTTTGAAATCCTACAACAAAGGTGCTGCCTCATATGTTCCAAAGGATGAGATGCTCAATATTACCACTTTTCTGAGCGACATATTTGAGGCCAAAGAGGAAGGAAAGAGTTTCTGGTGGCGCTGGCTTGACAGACTGGATTCATATTTTGAAAAGGAGTTCGGTGCTGACTGGAAAAAAAAGGACAAGCCGTTCTGGGATAATTTTGGTTATTTTATGTAAGGCCGGGCAATATTAGTGCCCATCCATAAATGAAATTTATGGCTTCAAGCGATTGGCTGTCAGCAGTTAGCCTTTAGCTAAACATGTAATTCGAATAGACAGCTAAGCTAACAGCTAAGAGCTACATTTAGATATCTTGTATTTCTGGATGGACACTATCTGATTGTATTACCTCCTTGTTCATTAATAAAGGAGTTCAGTATCCAGTTTACAGCACTAATCACAATTGCACCAAATACCGCCGGCCAAAACCCGTAGACTTCAAATCCTGAGATCACACCTGAGGCCATCTTGAGCATCAGCGCGTTTATGACAAATGTGAAAAGGCCCAGCGTCAATATGTTGATGGGAAGGGTCAATATAAGCAAAATAGGACGAAGAAAGACATTGAGAATGCCCAGGATTGCAGCAGTGAAAAACGCGCTGAAAAACCCTGTCACATGGATTCCGGTTATCAGGTAAGAAGTCAGCATAATTGACGCGGTCAACGCCAGCCACCTTATAATTAGTCCTGTCATCTCGCTCCTGTGTCCTCTGTCTTTTGTTCCTCAGGTTCCCGTGTCCCCTTTGGTTGCCGCCTGAGTCCATATCCTATTCACATGGCCCTGGATTGTCATCCGTCTCCATGTCCTGCCGCAATTGGCGGGCCTTCTTCACTTCTTCTTCTATTTTTTTCTCTTCTATTTCTTCGCAGTTATATTTCCATGTCAACATGCACAGCATTACGAACGAAACAAAAAACAGGAACGGACCCCAATCAAATATATAACATAATACTACGATGGAAACCGCACCAATAGTGAACATAACCATTAGTCTTTTGGACATTGTATAGTTTAGCATATTTCCTTCCTGTCCCGTTGCTTAAAAATCAAAACAAAAGAGGCAGTTTCAAAATGAAACTCCCCAATGTTCATAGGTGCAAAACCACAAAGTGATATTTTTTTAGTTGTTTCCTTGTGCGATGTTTTTATCGGAGCAAGCTGTCAGGTCCCAATAATAAATTCAGGGGGGAATGATGTCAATCCGAATACTGTGATACCAGCGAACGTACGAATTTTTTTGCCGGCCCTCATCTTTGTTCTCTTGCACCATCATAGATATATATGGTAAAGAATAACGCGAGGACGCGGACA
>JAYEIR010000034.1:0-6073 GCA_034660135.1 Thermodesulfobacteriota bacterium | reverse complement strand
ATAAAGCCCTGCATGAACTCCGAGTTACTGCAGGCAACTATAACGAAAGCCTCTATACCAACAACAAAAATGTCTACAAACTGCTCCGCTATGGCGTGCAGATAAAAGCGGACGACGATCCTGCGAAAGCGCCGTCCAAACGGCTTGGAGCGTTAAAAAATGGATACCGAAATGTTGCCATGGGCAAAACGGTCTCCAAGGCCATAGGAATTCAAGCCATACGGAGATAATGCCCCCACTTTAACAACTGGTTGACGAAACTTGAGCACCTTAATGGATAAATGTGGACATCCGTAAGAAAGCAAATACCTCAGAAAGCCCTCGTTACTTTATCCATAATAGGCGGCCATATTTTGGACATATTGAAATGGGTCAAGACGCAGTTTTAAAAACCATCAGTCAATTAAACGATTAGCAAGGCAGCCAGCGGGACAAGGATCATGAGGATTGCTGATTGCTCCATACCGAGAAACGGGATAAAGATCAGGCTTCCAACGAGTGAGCCAACGCATCCACCGAGGAGATCCGCTGCGTAAAGGGGTGATACGATTAGTTTTTGATCTTTCACATGAGACAGGCTGCAAAAGGCAAACATCCCGGCCACCAGAAACCCGCCAATAAACATCAAGAACCCGACAGTGAAAATTCCGGCCGGATATCCTGATCTTGACAGGCCGATAAAGGCCAGACTCAGGAGTCCGAAACCTATTAATAAAAACCTTGCGGTTTGCCGGCGAATAGTATTGTATTTCATCTGATCGATTTTTGCTCTTTGCAGAATCGCTATCGAGCCTGCTGTTAGTCCCACCATAAAAAGCATCAACAGAATTCCGATATTCTGAAACAACACACCGCTTTTCACTTGATAATACAAAATCAGCAGAGTTTCCATAGCCATCCCCAAAAAACCTGCCAGGGCAACGAGGATGATACGCTTCAGCTTTTCACTGCGGCGTGCAAGCAAAAACAATCCAAAGAGGATCACCCCAAAACAGGCATAAAGAATGAAACTTATGCGACGTGAATCCATTAACAATGAAATATCCGGATTGATCATTCCAGGAATAAACTTCGAGAGCCAGATCATCATAGAATAACGGTAGCAGGCAGGCCTGATGTCGGTGTTCGGCAGGGCAGTTGTTGACGAGAGACGGTCGACGATTTCAAAGAACCTGTCATTGGTGTAAAGGTAACGGATAAACGCGGGTGTGATGAGTCTCGCCTTTATGTCCCTGTGTTTGAACCTCTTGATCAATACCTCAGGGTCGCGGCACAGACGAACATTTGAAGCAACAAGGATATTGGTCACACCAGGAAGTACCAGGACATCATGGAACTCGGATTTCAGGGAATGATAAATGCTTGCATTCCTGTGACTTAGAAATTTCGTCCACAGGTTTTCCGATGAGCGCAACCGGAGTGCAAGCACCCCGCCAGGTCTGAGCCTGTCAGCGCATTGCCTGAAATATTCGCGCGTGTAGAAACGGTTCGCCTGGCCTGATGTGGGTTCAGGCATGCCGATGAATATCAGATCATAGGCGCCGGCATCTTTCATAAATGTCCTGGGATCTGCCCTGTGAACTGTTACAACTTCCGATTGGATGCACTCCTGATAACTCAAGGGCAGGTGTTCTTCAGCCAGATCGAGTAAAACGGGGTTCAGTTCAACATAGTCCACTGTTTTCGGGGCATGCTTTAAGATCTCTTTGATGATTCCTTCAACACCTCCACCGGATATGAGGACCCGCTCCGGATGATCATGCTGAATCGCTGCAATGTGAACGAATTCTTCGGATGCGGTGCTTTCCGTTTCAAACCCGAGGGCATCATTTTCAAAAATTATCAACTGGCGGCCACTTTTTTCGATGGTAATCCGGCTATATGGTGAGTCTCTGGTATCGATGAGGTTTGGATGGGTCCATCCGGTCATCCCCTGATCACACCGCTGAGAGTCCCATAAAAGCAGGCAGAATATCGAGGCGAGCAAAACCGCAACTGTCTGTACAAAACCCCTCCTGCCATTACCGGGAAGCAGCAGAATTCCCACGGTTATCAGACTGCACAGGATCCCGATTGCAAAATTTTGGACTCCAAGATGCAACAGGAGAGTTGACGTCAATCCGCCGATGACCCCCCCGACACTTTCAATGGCATAGGCCATGGCCAGCGTCTTTTCCTTTTTGACATACAGCTTTGCTGCCCACTGGAATATGAGACCAAGCGCAATCCCTATAGGGAAGAGAGTGATAAAGATGGCAATGAGTTGTTGCCCAAAAGGAAGATATGCACCAGGTATCCCTTCAAAGAGGACTCTGATCGCGCGGATAAATGCTATACCTGCGGGGAGCAGGATACCTATGGCAAGAAAGATGACCCTTACGGCAGTCACCGAGGGAAGGTAGGTTCTACGTCCGATCAGGGCGCCAAGGCCTGTCCAGAACAACCAGACCCCCATTGAAAGGACATATATCAGTTCGACACCGTAAAACGCAACATTCAGTTCACGGAGGATGACGACCTGACCCAGGATAGAGACAAAACCAATTATAAAAAGATAAAACGTCACCTAAAACCTGCAATTAGCTTTTAGCTAATTAGCCGTTAGCTTAAAGACTACAAGCATTTGTATAGCTTTACGCTGAATTGAAACTTTCATTTTTTGATGCAACTGTGTTGCCTGACAACTAATTGATTTTATGTAACTAATAGCTAACGGCTAATCGCTAATTGCATTCTTTAGGTGTCATTACCGTCGAGCCAATAAAGGAACTAATCTTTCACATGCAATTCGCTGAATACCTCGGCCTGGAACGTGAAGAGTTGTGCCCCATTTTTCCAGCTGCCTGTGGGCAAGCCTGCTTTTTTGCATAAGTGGTCCAGCATCTGGTCTCGATTCCAGCCCTGTTCTAATGCCACCTGGGGAAGAAACACTGCTGAACGGTCGCTTTTGCGCAGTAAGACCCCATCGCGCCCCACGATAATATCCTCAGGCTGGTTAACAGGTTGAAACGGCGTGAGCACGGAAATCTCGATCTTGATATCGGGCAATTCATTCAGGGTGACCGTGGGAAAGCGCGGGTCGTTAAACGCAGCCTGAATTGCCATGGTACCAACAGCCTGACAAAGGGGCAGATCTTCTGCCATATGTCCCATACATCCCCTGAGCTTGCCGTGCTTCTTGAGAGTAACAAAGGCACCCCTGTGTTTTTCAAGAACAGGATCAAATCCTCTTGCAAGGGGGATGGTTCCCACCTCAAGGATCTGCCGGATTGTTTCTCGCGCAAAGCACACGAGTGCCTCTTTTTGATCCGGGCTGACACACTTGTTCGTCATCTCCGATGGAAAGGACCTGTCAGCGGTTTCGCTCGTGCAATTGCTGCCTGCAAAAAAGGAAACAGCACCGTATCCGACAACACGGGAACGATCCCCGATCAGGGCATCCCCTGAATTGGCATAGCTGACCAGCCTGCCGCAGGTAGCTCCTAAGGCCTTTGCGGCAACCAGCGCAGTCAGAATGGCGCCCTCGCCGCATACACATGTTGACAGGTTATGAACGTTTTGTCCTATCTGGTGTTGAAGTGTTGACTTGACCCTGGCCAGGTCCATTGTCAGGATTGCATCCAGGGTGGTTCGATCCACCCTGACAGCATCTTCGTATCCAGGATAATGGGAAAAATCCGAACTGGCGACGATCAAAGCACGCCGGCCCTTCAAGACCTTTGCAAGGGCTTTTCCAAAGCGCGAGCATACGCCTGTATCCGAAGTTGCAACAATAGCCGGGACGATTTTAGCTTTCGGGAAAAGCCACTGAACAAACGGCACCTGGACCTCAATGGAGTGTTCGTTCCGGTGCAACGGCTCTTTGAATATAATTTCCTTATCTTCAGTAAAGAGCTCTCTTGTTGTCTTTTCGTCGATTTTAGCTGTTCCCAAAGGCGTGCGATAGCCCCCCTTCGAAAAAAGCGAAACCCCTGAAAAACCGGCCATGGTATGATTGGTGCCGAGCAGAACGACCAGGTCATATTCATAACCGGCAGCCTGGTTAAAGGCATCAGCACTGATCTGCCCTGAATAAACATATCCGGCATGCGGGGATATAATGGCGATTGGTCTTCCACCAACGGGAGGTTCAGCCGCTTTGAAATAGACCTTGAGGGCCTCTGAGAGTCTACGCGTATCTCCCGGATAAAATCGGCCCGCCATAACAGGCTCCCGAACACCGGCTGTGTTGGATTTGTCTGTCTCAAATGCTGACCCAATGCCGGTAAATACAAGTGTAATGCCAAGAATAAGAAACAGGATGATTTTTTTCACTTCCAGACTCCCGATATGGGGTGATCGCAAAACTCACATCGACCCTGTTTCATGTGAATGGCAGTGACAAAGAATCCGGATCTCTGAATAACGACCTTGCCGCATCCGGGACAATACGTATTGTTTCCCGGATGCCCGGGGTAATTTCCCACATATGGATAATGTATGCCCTTTTGTTTTGCAATGTCATAGGCCTGCTCCAGGGTGGCTACCGGGGTTGGCGGGAGATTGAGCATCTGATAATCCGGATGAAACCTGGTAAAATGCACGGGCACATCCGGACCGACTTCGCCGACTATCCAATCCACAAGATCCACGAGCATCTGCTTAGAATCGTTTAATGTCGGGACAACCAGATTTACGATTTCGAGATGCACGCCCCTTTTAGATACATGCTTAATGCTCCTCAGGACCGGTTCAAGGTCCGCATTGCAAACCCGGCGATAAAAATCTCTACTGAACCCCTTCAGGTCGATCTTGATGGCATCGAGGACATCACACATTTCATCAAGTGGTTCTATGTTCATAAGCCCGCAACTGACCAGGACACTCCGGATCCCCTGTTTCCGAGCAATTCCGGCAATATCCGTTAGATATTCAGTAAAAACGGTCGGTTCATTGTATGTAAAGGCAATAACCGGGGCCCTCCGCCTTTCCGCAGCCCGGACAATCGTTTCCGGAGGGATAAATTCCGTCGGGTAATCCTCGGGCCGGGCCTGGGATATCTCCCAATTCTGGCAGAACTTGCAATGAAGAGGACAACCGGCCGTTGCCATGGAAAATGCCTCAGACCCCGGAAGAAAATGGTAAAAGGGTTTCTTCTCGATTGGATCCACATGCACAGAAACAGGATGTCCGTAAACAAGACTTCGCAATTGTCCATTGACATTCACCCGTGTTCGACACTGCCCCCGCTCACCCTCCCGGATGAGACACTCCTGAGCGCATAACCGGCATTTGATTATGACTTCCCCATGGTCATGGGACATGTCCCCGAGGTTTTCGTCCCTAATATGACATGAGAGGCACTTGTTGCCGGCTGTTTGAGTGGATATCCAGTAGCGAGCCAGGGGCGCAATCTGGTCTCGATTCCCTCGCGATGCCGGGGAAAAGAGCTTTGCAGACGCATTTTTAAGCAGGGGTTCAAATGGTAGAGGACAGGTGAGTGCAACGCCGGCACCACCAACGACCATGCCAAACCTGGACAGGTCTTTCAAAAACTCACGCCTGGATATACCGGCAGACCTTGTCAAGTGGTCAAGTGGTTGAGTAGTTAAGCAGTTATTATCGTTTGGTTTCATTTGATCCCCCCACTGGTTTTGGGACCTGAATTGATATGGCCTGCTCTATAATTTACTATTAACAAAAGCCTGATGTGTGTCAAGGAAGAAACCTGGGCAAAAAAAATATCTTCGGTATTTTAATTTTTTTCTTGACACGGGGATCCATCAGCGCTAAAAATTTTTATAAAACCTAACGATTGGTCGTTTGGTTATTTTCCATGAAGAAACCAAAAGCCTCAAAAACAAGGAATCTCCTATACGACACGGCAGCGGACCTTTTTGCCAGTAAGGGCTACAAGGGCACTTCCATACGGGATCTCGCCCTGGCCTTAGACCTGCAGAAAAGTTCCCTTTACCACTATTTTGACAGCAAGGAAGAGCTACTGTTTAGTATTTTGGATGAATCTGTCACGGTTGCCCTACATGAAATCGAAGGCATCTGCTCTTCCCATATCCCTCCTCTGGAAAAGCTTCGG
>JAYEIR010000033.1:0-25025 GCA_034660135.1 Thermodesulfobacteriota bacterium | reverse complement strand
TTTACGGCTGGTCATTCATCAGGAGACCCCTGTTGAACTTCACCGCCATGGCCCGTGCCGGGCAAGCCGATACGCACAGTTCGCAGCCGCTGCACTTCCGGCTATCAAAAATAACCTCCATCTCCGGCCTTTTGATATACAGTGCCCCGGTCGGGCAAACCGCTGTACATGCCCCGCACTGAAAACACTTGACTTCATCACGTTTAATATCCTGCGCAATGCTTTCCACCTTGACCCCAAGGCTTTTGAGATAATTGACACCCCTTTGAAAGTTCTTCCGATGTCCGCTCAACTCAAGAACCAAAAGACCTTCTTTTCTCGGGTATATGGTTGCCTTCAAGATATTAAAGGAGAGGTCAAATTCCTTGACAAGTGTTACAACTACCGGCTGATTAATGGTCTTTTTAGGAAATCTCAAAGCAAGTATCTTCGAGTACATAAATCATTTCTCCAATTCTTGAGATTGCAGGTCCGGTATAGGACTTCTAATCACGACGTAACTGGTGGATAGGCTAAAGGCTTTTAGGGTAAAGACTCATAAAATTCAATAATAGACTAACTGGTATCCTTTTCCCACTTATCCTCCTTGAAATGCAATAAATTATTAGGATAACTCTTTTTCATATACTGTCAACAAAAAACAGATGGACAGGAATCATCTTGACACAATCTTTTTGTTTTCTTAATCTGATATTATCTATTCGGGTGGCACAGAGGCTTTACAACTTCGTATGGGAGAGGCTATCAATGGAAACAGAATCCAAGAAAAAACCGACAATCGCTATCTTGACCGGAGGCGGAGACGTTCCCGGGCTTAATCCCTGTATAAAGACCCTGGTCGTAAGAGCAGTGAGTGAAGGTATCAACGTACTTGGCATCAGGCGGGGATGGTCCGGGCTTCTGGATTACAATCCCGAAGATCCCGCATCATGCAGCTATTGTTTGCAGGATCTTAATCCGGCCGAGGTTAGAACGATTGACCGGTCCGGGGGAACATATCTCCACACTTCACGAACCAACCCAAGTGCTGCGAAAAAAAATGACGTGCCTGAATTTTTGAAAAAGAGATTCAAGAAGGGAGAGAAAACAAAAGACTTTACGCCCCATGTGTTGAAAAACCTGGCGGCCCTGAATATTGATGCCATCATCCCCATTGGAGGAGATGATACCCTTAGTTTTGCAGAAAGGCTGCACAGTGAAGGATTCCCTGTCATCGCCATCCCCAAGACAATGGATAATGACGTCTTTGGCACAGATTACTGCATTGGGTTTTCCACCGCCATTACCAGGGGTGTTGGATTCATACATTCCCTCAGGACCTGTACCGGCTCGCATGAACGGATTGCGATTATAGAGCTTTTTGGCCGTTACTGTGGAGAGACATCTCTGGTATCCGCTTATCTCGCCGGCGTGGACCGCGCCATTATTTCTGAAGTGCCCTTTGATCCGGAGAAGCTCGCTGATTTGATAATGAAGGACAAGGAGGCTAATCCCAAGAACTATGCAATGATCACGATTTCTGAAGGAGCCAGGATGGTCGGCGGCAAAATGCTTATGTCAGGGGAAGCAGACGCATACGGTCACTCCAGGCTTGGCGGCATAGGCGAGGAAACAGGAGCCATTCTCAAGGAACTGACAGGAGAAGATATTTTAAATCAGAAGATTTCTTATTTGATGAGAAGCGGCGCGCCTGATTCCCTGGATCTCATGGTCGCTGTAAATTTTGCCAACATGACTATAGACCTGTTTATGAATGGGACCTTCGGACGGCTTGTTGCACTGTCCAGAGGAACTTATACTGACATACCTTTGAGCAATATCACCACAGGTCAAAAAAGAGTGGACGTCAGAGAGCTTTATGACATAGAGGAGTACTGTCCCAAGATTCGCCATGTGGGGGGGAAACCGATGTTCTTGTATTAGATGTAGACCATGATAAGTAGTGCCTGAACGAAAACTCCGTTCAGGCACGGTTTTAAGTTTTTGGTTTTGAGTTTTGGGTTAATTCAAACGATTTAAACTGATTATAAACCGATGAACGATGCTGGGCATTTCAAATTTCGAGGTTTTCGTTCACTAAGTAGTTGTTATTTTATCCTTGAAAACCACGTCCTGCAGGCGTGGTCAGAGACATTGGCTCTGCCCTATTTGGTGGTCAATAGAAGTGCCTAAAAGTGAAATACCTAAAGTTAAAGGACACTATCCCTATTTGGATGCCGATTGAGTTGGCCAAAACAGGCTCTTAAACTTTGTGCCTTTGTGCCTCTGCCCCTTTGAACCTGAGTAGGTATCTTATTTTTTTCAAAACTGTAACCCCGAAGGCGTACCACAAACTTTAGGCACTTTAAACGGACTGCCATGCTTACCAGGAGAAAACCCACACGCCGGATATACGTTGGAGACATCCCCATAGGCGGGGGAGCACCTGTAGTGGTTCAATCCATGACAAACACGGATACCAGGGATATTCCTTCGACGATCTATCAAATTGAGCAGATGTCTGAGGCCGGATGTGAGATTGTACGTCTCGCCGTGCCCGATACGGAGGCCGCAGCCGCCTTTAAGCAAATCAAGTTAAAGGTCAAAACGCCACTTATAGCTGATATTCACTTTGATCACCGTCTTGCAATCGCAGCCCTTGATTCCGGTGCAGACGCCCTGAGAATCAACCCAGGCAACATCGGCAGTGAGAAAGCGGTTGAAAAGGTGGTAAATGCTGCCCGTAAGCTCAAGGTACCGATTAGAATCGGAGTCAACGCAGGGTCTCTGCACAAGGAGATCCTGGCAAAATACGGTCATCCGTCGGCCAAGGCCATGGTGGAAAGCGCCTTAAAGCATGTGGATTTTTTTGAAACCCTCGGTTTTGACCAGATCAAGATATCACTTAAATCCTCCAGCGTAATAACCACCATTGAGGCAAATGAACTCCTGAGCAAAAAGACGGACTACCCAATCCACATTGGAGTAACCGAAGCAGGTACACTCATATCAGGCACGGTCAAAAGCGCGATAGGCATTGGCTATCTGCTGGCCAAAGGAATCGGCGACACCTTCCGCGTCTCCCTGACCAGGGACCCGGTAGATGAGATCAGGGTCTCCTATGAAATCCTGAGGGCCATGGACCTCAGGCACAGGGGGCCTGAGATCATATCCTGTCCCACCTGCGGCCGTACCGAAATAGACCTTTTTGGCCTTGTTGACCGGGTAGAACGTGCATTATCAGGCATTAAGGCCTCTCCTAAGGTGGCCATAATGGGCTGTGTGGTAAACGGCCCGGGTGAGGCCAGGGAGGCTGATATCGGCATCGCAGGTGGTCGAGGCCAGGGGATCCTGTTCAAAAAGGGAGAGGTCATAAGAAAGGTCCCTGAATCCCGCCTGGCAGAAGTCCTTATTGCTGAGGTAAAAAGCCTGGTCAATAGAAGTGACTAAAATTATAAATGCCTAAACTTGGAATTGCCTAAAATGCCTAAAATTGTGGTACGCCTTTGGCGTTGCAGTTTTGATAAAAGATAAGGTACCTACTCAGGTTCAAAGGGGCAGAGGCACAAAGTTTAAGAGCCTGTTTGGTGTGTCTGGTTTGTATGGTGGCCTCTGACCTTTGACGGCTTCGTAAAAAGGCCATCTTCTGATTGCGCATCATCTTACCGGGTCTGCAATTCCTGTCGTGAACCCATTGCAATGACCAGGAATAAGATTACTGTGGTTTCGCTTTTCCTTTGTGCCTCTTGAACAGACAAGCTTATTTCTGCTAACTTAATAGACATCCAAAATGGATAGAGTCCTTTAACTTTAGGCAATTTAAATTTTAGCTCATTTTAGGCATTTCACTTTTAGGCATTTCATTTTTAGGCACTTGTGAATATACGCAGCGGTAAGCCCCCTTCCTGGAGGCAAATCAAGACCACGTCCTCTCGGCGTGTATGTTTTACTTTGGAGAATATTACGATGCATCTCAAAAGAGTCGACCTTCACCCGGAAAGATACCCAACGAGAGAACATTACCCTTTCAACCTTGATATTTTCCATGAGACCCGGAGCATCTTGTTCGATTCGCCGGTGACTTTTTTCGTAGGAGAAAACGGCACAGGGAAATCGACTTTGCTGGAGGCTCTAACGCACAAATGCGGTATATATATATGGGGAGGCATTGAGAGAAGACGCTTCAAAGTAAACTTGTATGAGCAAAGGTTGTGGGAGACTATCGATGTCGAATGGTCACACGATGGTGTGCGAGGATCGTTTTTCTCATCCCAGGCATTCCGAAATTACGCTCAGATTGTGGACGAATGGGCGGCAGCAGACCCCAAGGTATTTGAATATTTCGGTGGGAAATCCTTAGTGACCCAATCGCACGGTCAGTCCATCATGTCATTTTTCAAGGCTCGCTTCAAGATCAAAGGGATTTACTTTATGGACGAACCAGAGACGGCTCTATCACCAAAAACCCAGTTGGATTTAGTGAGATTGCTAAAGGACATGAGCCAGGCAGGGCATGCCCAATTTATCATCGCCACTCACTCCCCAATCCTCATGGCATGTCCTGACGCGAGGATATACAGCTTCGACCATATACCTGTTAAGCACATTGATTACGAAGACACGGAACAGTTCCAGGTATACAAAAGCTTTATCGAGGATAGAAACAAGTTCTTAGACGGAAATCATTGACGATTCCTTTACCTTCCAAAACAAATAGTACTTGACTTTGGGTGCCGAAAATATTATTCGATAAAAATTGCTTTATAGCTATAATCCTCAAGTACTGTGCGAATTTGGCTACAACCTACGTTTCCATGGCTTTGCAAGAACTGTTCATCACCTAATAGAGAGAAGCCTTTGTTCCCATCATGGGGCGTGGTATTTTAAATGCCACCGGATTGCTAAGACTATATCACATACGAACTTCCTTAAACAGTACGATATCAATCTTCCTTTATCGATCTTAAACCTTAAGCAAAAAAAACTGCATATGTATTGGCGCAATTAACAATTGATTTTGGGTTACCAGAATTGCTCATAACCGGGCACTGACTTATTATTTCCCATGACTTTGTCCTATACAGGAAATAGATTTTGAGCCAGGGTAAATCCAATTTGCAGGTGTTTCTGCGTCTGCTATTTTATATGTAGTGGCCCCATATGGGGCCACATACAACGGGAAACCATAAATATTAAAAGGAGGGGAAAATGAAGAGAGCAATGTTTTTTCTTGACCAAAAGGACATGCCAACCCATTGGTATAACATCCAGGCCGATCTGCCGGAACCCTTGCCGCCGGTTTTGCACCCGGGAACGGGTCAGCCTGTAACCCCCGACGACTTGTCTCCCTTATTCCCTATGGAGCTTATCAAGCAGGAGGTGAGCACGGAGCGCTGGATTGAGATCCCTGAGGAACTGCAGGACATCTATCGCACCTGGAGACCAACGGTCCTGCATCGAGCGTACCGGTTGGAGAAGGCCCTGGATACACCGGCCAAGATCTTCTACAAATATGAAGGGACAAACCAGGCCGGAAGCCACAAGCCCAACACTGCTGTTGCTCAATGCTACTATAATGTAAAGGAAGGCATCAAACGCATAACCACCGAAACGGGTGCCGGACAGTGGGGGAGTGCCCTGAGTATGGCCGGCGCGTTCTTCGATGTAGAGATCAAGGTCTATATGGTCAGGATTAGTTATGACCAGAAACCATACCGCCGCATCGCAATGGAGGTCTGGGGTGGGAAGTGTATCCCCAGCCCCAGCACGGAAACCCAGGCAGGACGGGATATGCTGGATAAATGGCCCGATTGCCCGGGAAGCCTGGGGCTTGCTATCAGTGAAGCGGTAGAAGAGGCCATAACTCGTGATGACACACACTACACACTTGGCAGTGTCCTCAATCATGTCCTGCTTCACCAGACCATCATAGGAGAAGAGACCAGGAAACAGATGGAGATGGCAGATGCCTACCCTGATATTATTGTAGGTAACATTGGCGGCGGCTCCAACTACGCCGGCCAGTTCCTGCCCTGGATCAGGGATAAGATCAGCGGTGAAAAGCCGGATCTTCGTATCGTCTGCGTGGAACCCGAAAGCTGTCCTACTGTGACCAGGGGATTGTATGCCTATGATTTTGGTGACTGTGTCGGCATGACTCCCTTGATCAAGATGCATACTTTAGGTCACGGCTTTATTCCACCCCCGGTTCATGCCGGAGGTCTGCGCTATCACGGTATGGCGCCCATTATCTGCCACCTTCGCGAACTTGGCCTGGTTGAAGCCGTAGCTGAGCACCAGACCGGCACCTTCGCGGCCGGAGTGCAGTTTGCCCGCACTGAGGGCATTATCACCGGCCCAGAGCCATGCCACAACGTGAAGGTGGCCATTGATGAAGCCCTCAAGTGCAAGGAATCCGGCGAGGCAAAAACGATCCTGATAGCCCATAGTGGACATGGGCATTTCGACCTGGCCGCCTATGATAAGTACCTGTCGGGTCAACTGATAGATTATGCTTGTCCTCTGGAAGACATAGCCAAGGCACAGGCCGAACTTCCTAAGGTACCGGTTTGAGGCGAGAGGCCTTAAATGGTCTTTTATTACTAAGCAGCGCACTCACAGTCTTCATTCGTTGATGACTGTGAGTGTGCCCTTTTTTCCCAGGAGGTAAACAGATTGATCGAGCAACACGACGATAAAACGCTTCGATGCCCCAGGATAGGCGGCGATGTCAATTTCTTGTACTGTCGTTCCGAGAACAACATGCTGCCCTGCGCGTGGATAGTCGGTTGCTGGCAAGAGCGAATAGATATCAATGGATTTCTGGAAGATCACTACTCCGATGAAGAACTGAACCGGGTATTTGCCCCGCCAAGGCCGAAGATTGAAAGCCTGTTGAATCTGATCGAGAAAGCAAAGAAGGGGGAAAAGGAAGTGCCTAAAGTTCGAAATGCCTAAAATGCCTAAAATTGTGGTACGCCTTTGGCGTTATAGTTTTGAACAAAGATAAGGTACCTACTCAGGTTCAAAGGGGCAGAGGCACAAAGTTTAAGAGCCTGTTTGGTGTGTCTGGTTGGTCTGGTGTCCTCTGACCTTTGACGGCTTCGTAAAAAGGCCATCTTCTGATTGCGCATCATCTTACCGGGTCTGCAATTCCTGTCGTGAACCTATTGCAATGACCAGGAATAAGGTTACTGTGGTTTCGCTTTTTCTTTGTGCCTTTGTGCCTCTGCCCCTTTGTGCCTCCTGAATAGAGCTTGTTCTGGCCAACTCAATCAGCATCCAAAATGGATCGTGTCCTTTAACTTTAGGCACTTTAGCTGATTTTAGGCATTTCACTTTTAGGCACTTGTGAATGCACGCAGGGGTAAGCCCCCTTAGAGGAGGCAAATCAAGGTCACATCCTCTATGCGTGGATTCTTTATTCACCCTTTTCCTCCAGACCTCTTTTAAGGCCCGTGTCGAAGACTTTGAGATTGCTTTCTCGGAGTTGATCGGGACTGATATTGGCTATGGTTCCTCTCAGCTCTTCCTTGCTCATCGGCCCTTCACCAAAAGCGGAAAAATAACCCAAAAGGGCCAGATTAGTGGACAGGGGGGCACCCAATTCCATGGCTATTGTCGCGGCAGGTATAGCATGGCAAACAATCTTATTTTTCTCCAAAAAACCGATCGTCTCTTGTCTCGGGAAATCCCCGGCATGGGTACTGACATACATGCCGGCTCCTTTGGACAAAAAGGGCAAGTTCCGGTAGGCTTCAGTTTCATCAAGGGCCAGGAGAAAATGGGCTGCACCTGTTCTCACCAGGGAGCTCTCCACTTGGCCGATTCTAAGATGGGACACCACTGAGCCGCCGCGCTGAGCCATGCCGTGAGTTTCAGCACCCATGATATTCAAACCCTTACCCAAAGCAACCTGCGCAAAAATCTTGGTCATGAACAGGATGCCCTGACCTCCTAATCCGCATAAAACTATATTTGTTGTCTCCATGACTATCCCTCAACCTCCACAATTGCACCTTTTGGACAGATCTGAAGGCACACACCACAGTCAGAACATATTTCTCTATTGATATTCGTACGTCCAAGTTCCTCGTCATGATAAAGGGCAGGACATTCAAAACGATCAATGCAAAAATTGCAATCTGTGCAATCATCAGTGATCATAACGACTTTCTTTTGAGGAATGGCCTCTTGCCTGTCAGCAATAACACATGGGTGCCGGGCGATGATTGCAGCCACCCCTCCGTCAGGCCCGGCCACATAGTCCGCGGCCTTCTTGATAATATCCGTGGTTTTTTCAATGTCATAAGGGTCCACGACCTCAATAAAATCGACACCGCAACCGGCGACAATCCTTTCAAGGGAGATGGCCTTGCCCTCGCTTCCATCAGCCCTTATCCCGAGTGCAGGGGTGGGCTGCATGCCGGTCATGGCCGTGATCATGTTGTCCAGGATCACCAGGATAAAACGAGCCCCGTTGTAAACCGCATTGAGGAGGCCTGCCGTTCCCGAATGAAAAAAGGTTGAATCCCCAATTGTGGCCACAATGGGCTGCTCTACACCGTCCTGGGCATAGGCATGATAAAAACCGGATGCCATGGTAATGGCAGCCCCCATATCCAGACAGGTGTCCACCACACCAAGATTAAGGCCCAGTGTATAACAACCGATATCCGAGGTGAAAATGGCCTTGGGCCTGGCCTTCCTAATAGAAAAAAAGGCAGGCCTGTGGGGACATCCAGGGCAGAGGGTCGGCCTGCGCACAGGAAGCTGAAGGTTCTTGACCAGTTCCATTGCTTCTCCATTGCCATCCGCCTCAAGAGGAGCCAAATCCAGTTCCTTGAGCACCCTGTTTATTAATGCATGTACGACCTCGGGCACCAGTTCACCCTCACGGGCGACATGGCCGGAAAGGCGGCCCAGGACCTTATTCCTGTCTCTGAGAAGATACTCGATAAATGTGTCGGTTTCTTCGATTACCAGCACCTGCTCGCAGGCCGACATGAGTTCAGAGGCAAGAGCTTCGGGAAAGGGAAAAGGGGTGCCTATCTTGAGCACAGGGATATCAGTGCGCCTCTCTTCCGAGAGGATATCCCGGGTGACGGCGTAGGGCACACCCCCTGCGACGATTCCAAGAGGATAGGTTTTACCCGGCTCAAGATCATGGAAGTTATACTGGGAAAGGCCATCGAACCTTTTCCCGATCTCCTCCAGCTTCTTATTCAATTCTCCATGGAGTATAAAACGAAAACGGGGCGTGGCCGCCCATCTCATGGGGTCTTTTTCAAAGGAGGCCTTTTGATCATTCTTTTTGATTGTCTTGAAAGTGATATTCTGTCGAGCATGGCAAACCCGGATGGCCGGCCTCAGGATCACCGGTATCGCGAATTCTTCTGAGATGTCCAGACCCAGTCCGACCATCTGTCGGGCCTCCTCGGGATTGGACGGGTCCAGCACCGGCACTTTGGCAAGACGGGCCATAAAGCGTGTGTCCTGTTCGGTCTGGGACGAATGCGGACCAGGATCGTCACACGAGATGATTAGAAGCCCCCCCCGCGTTCCCAAATAGGCTGCGCTCATCAAGGAGTCTGCCGCCACGTTTAATCCCACCTGTTTCATGCAACAAGCTGCCCTTTTACCCGAAATGGCGGCTGCAAATGCATTGTCTAAGGCCACCTTCTCATTTGTGGACCATTCGACGTATGTATTCAGTCCTTCCGATTTTATTAGGCGAACCACTTCAGGAAGGATCTCAGAACTGGGTGTGCCTGGATACGAAGTAACGACCTGACTCCCGGCCTCCACAAGTCCAAGGGCTATGGCACCGTTTCCTAAGAATATCTCTTGTCTCTCCATTTTACCTTTCCTTCCTGTCTCAGGTGCAATTATCCTAACCCGGATAAACCGGAAAAGCGCCTAAAGTTAATATTAACGGCTCTTCTCCGAATTAGTTGGAGAAGAGGGTTCAAGGATTCAAGGGGTCAAGGGGTCAAGTGAATGAAAACGGCTTGATACAGATGATATAAACACTTACGTCTTCTCTGCCCTTACCCTTTAATATTTTCAAAGTATGACTATATAAAAAGACGGTTCCAAGAGTCAGGTATTTTCTGTATATATTTGTTTTTCGGCCATTTTCACTCGACCCCCCGACCCCCCGGCCCCTTGACCCCTTGAATCCTTGAATCCTTGAATCCTTATCATCCTACCAACTCTTTTGGAGATGATCCATATTTGTTTTTCATTCGACCTGCCCGCAATGCCTTTGTGTGATATTGGCAGAATGTCCTCGTGTTTAAGCCCGGTGACAATGATCGTACCGCCATCGTTTGTAATGCATGGCAGGCGGGTGTTGGACGTTCGATGTTCGATGTTGGACGTTTTCCTGTTTCTTACAACTCAATTTTTCGTGCCGAAAAAACGCTCTCAATACTACGAATTTCGTGAAGAGCTTCATCATCAATAGTGGAGTCGGTATTTATGAAAATGACATTTTGATTTTTTCTCTTTTCCTCACCCACCTGCATACGCCCTATGTTAATGCCGTACCTGCCAATGACTGAGGCAATCCGACCTATTATACCAGGGACATCCTCACTGTGTATGAGGAGATTGTATCCCTCAGGAATAGCCTCCAGATAGAAGTCGTTAATGCGCAGAATCCTTGGAAGATTTTTGCCAAAGATCGTGCCAGATACTATGTTCTCGCCCTCCAGGGTCTTTACCCTTAGCTCTACAAGACTGGCAAAATTCTTCGATTCCGTGCTCTTGGACTCTACCACTTTAATACCCCTGTCAGCAGCGATACAGGGGGCATTGACATAGTTCACGTCATGCTCGAGGATTGGTGTCAAAAACCCTTTCAACATAGCAGTGGTCAAGGGGGCAACATCATATTCGGTTATGGTTCCTGAATACTGAATCTGCGCTTCCACGACCGGACTTTCGGTCAACTGTGATTGGAATAAGCCCATCCTTTCCAGCAGGATGACGTAAGGCCTGAGAGTTGTCATCAATTCAGCGCCGATGCTGGGGACATTGACCGCATTTTTTACTGTCCCATGAAGCAGGTAGGAAGTAATCTGTTCGGCCACATCTCTTGCCACGTTATCCTGGGCCTCCTCAGTAGATGCACCGAGATGAGGGGTACAGACAAAATTGGGGAGGGACATCAAATCAATTTTCCCGGGCGGCTCCGTACTGAATACGTCAAATGCAGCCCCTCCGAGATGTCCTGACTTCAGGGCATCATAAACATCATCCTCATTTGCAATTCCTCCACGGGCGCAATTGATGAGCATAGCACCCTTTTTCATTTTCGAGAGGGTTTCTCGATTGATTATATTGGCCGTCTCATCGGTCTTGGGCGTATGGATCGTAATATAGTCAGACCTGTGTAACAATTCGTCAAAAGAGACCGGCTCAAGATCTAACTTTTCGATTACCTCCGGTTTGATGTAAGGGTCATAGACAATGACCTTCATCTTCATTCCCTTGGCACGATCAGCCACGATTCGGCCAATATGTCCCAGCCCGATAAGCCCGAGTGTTTTGTTGTATATTTCACGACCTTCCAGTTTTTTCTTATCCCACCTGCCCTGCTTGAGGGATGCCGTTGCCTGGGGTATATTCCTTGACACGGCCATAATCATCGCCATGGCATGTTCAGCAGTGGTGATGGTGTTGCCTTCAGGGGTATTCATGACAACAATTCCACGCTCACTCGCAGCAGGAATATCCACGTTGTCAAGGCCGATTCCGGCGCGACCGATGACCTTCAGGTTGCGGGCCGCTTCAAGAATTTCAGATGTAACCTTTGTGGCACTACGGATAGCAAGCCCGTCATACTCGCCAATTATGCCTTTTAATTCCTCCGGGGTGAGACCGGTCTTGACATCTACGTCAATGCCGGGCGTTTCCTCGAATATTCTTACACCCACCTCTGCTAACGGATCGCTTACAAGAACCTTCATTGCCGACTTCTCCTCGTAGTTTGTGCCCCGCAAAGGGCTTTTTCTGTCATTACTTCAACAGGCTGAAAGGATGTGTAGTTTTTGTGAAATACACTCAATCAATTTTGGATTTTAGATTATAGATTTTGGATTAATGGAATCAATTCCAACTCAGTAAAACCTCATAATTGATGTTGTGTTCGTTTTCATCTCAAGGTTTTCGTTCTGAGACTAAATTACATATTTAGGGATTCAGGCCCCAGTAAAATTGGAAATTAAAGGAATTCCACAAGATTAGAAAAACCGCAATATTAGACTTTTTGCGGATTTATCAAAATTAATGCTCAAGAAATGCTCTTTATAAAACGTCGGATACTTTCAAGGGCCTGTTGCAGAATCTCCCGGTTAACCGTAAGTGCTATTCGCAAACAGCCTTTTCCGGAAGGCCCAAAGGTTTCCCCGGGAACTACCACGATCTGCTCCTTCTCTAACAGATCGAAAGCAAATTGACTGCTGTCACCGGTTATTTGGCTGATATCCGGAAAGATATAAAAAGTTCCGGCAGGCTGGTGAACCCTTACGCCCGGAAGCTGTTTCAAGACCTCATATGCCAGGTCCCGACGCCTTTGGAACTCTTCGGTCATTTTATCGATGACTTCCGGATCGAGCCGCAGAGCGGCCACGGCAGCACGTTGGGAAACCGAAGGTGCACAGGACGTGGTGGAGGTTACTACCTTTATCATAGATCCAATGAGCCATTCCGGCCCAAAGGCATATCCTATGCGCCAACCTGTCATGGCAAATGACTTTGAAAAGGAATGAATAACAACCGTTCGTTCCTTCATGCCTGGACGGGTCCAGATCGATTCATGGGTCCGGCCGTCGAAAAGAAGCCGTTCATAGACTTCGTCACTCAACATCAATAAATCCCGTTCTTTCACTATGCGGGCAATTTCATCCAGGGTTTCCGCGGGAATTACTGCACCGGTTGGGTTATTTGGTGAATTCAAGAGCAGGACTTTGCAACGCGGGGTGATTGCCGCTTCTATGGCTTCAGGCGTTGGCACAAAACCGTTTTCAAAGCGGGTTTGAACATGAACGGCGTTTCCCCCCACCCATTCGATATGGTGCCGATATGGGATAAAATAAGGTTCAGGCAAAAGGACTTCATCGCCGGGGTTAAGGACTGCCCGAAAGAACGATGTCAATCCACCTACCCCTCCGGTTGTGGCAACAATCTGACCGGTCGAGAAATCCTCACCAACACGCTCACGCAGGTACTTCTGGATTTCTTTGAGTAGTTCGGGGTCGCCCTGGGATGGCGTATAATGAGTCGCGCCACAAAGTGCGTCCTGCAAAGCCTGATTGGATATCTCCTGGGGAGTGTTGAAATCCGGCTCGCCAATCCCCAAGGAAATGAAACTCTCAAACTTTGCCGCACGTTGCCACATCTCCCGAATACCGGAAAGAGGAATTCGACTAACAGCGGTTGCGATCTTCGATTCCATAGTAATTAAAATTTTATTCACAGTTTTTGAATCGTGTCAACATAATTCTTCAGGCAAAATCACAAATACAAGATTTTGATACTTCAACCACGCCGGTTTATCCAGCATAGAGAACTCAAATGACGGCTGAAAACCCTCTTTTCCGGTTGAATCTGCTCGCTCAATGAACTATGATTTATGGATTATCTCCAAAAGCGTTGGCATAATGATAAGGATTCAAGGGGGACTCGACCCCCTGAATCCTTGAATCCTCGAATCCTTTAGATCAACTAATCGGGAGAACAACCTGATTTATTAACCACTCAACTACTCAGCCACTTAACGAGGTCTGTATTATGCGATATTCAAACTGTTTTATACCCACATACAAGGAAATACCTTCAGACGCCGAGGTAATAAGTCACCAGTTAATGCTCAGGGCAGGAATGATCAGGAAACTGACATCCGGTATATACACCTATCTCCCTGCAGGTCTTCGCTCGATCAAAAAGACAGAAAATATTATTAGGGAAGAGATGAACCGGGCAGGCGCAATAGAACTTCTAATGCCTGCTGTCCAGCCGGCGGAACTCTGGCAGGAAACAGGCAGATGGAATTATTACGGCCGCGAACTCCTGAGGTTTAAAGACCGCCACAACCACAACTTCTGCTTTGGACCCACCCATGAGGAAGTCATTACCGACCTTGTAAGAAACGAAATCCATTCATACAAACAAATGCCCCTTAACCTTTATCAGATCCAGACCAAGTTCAGAGATGAAATACGGCCCAGATTCGGTCTCATGCGTGGACGCGAATTTATAATGAAAGACGCATACAGTTTTGATGTCGACCAGGAAGGTGCCAAGCGTAGCTATGAAATCATGCAAGAGACCTACACCAGGATATTTCAGAGGTGTGGCCTTAGATTCACTTCGGTGGAGGCGGATACCGGGACTATTGGAGGAAATTATTCTCATGAATTCATGGTCCTCGCAGATACTGGAGAAGACCAGATCATAAACTGCCTGGGCTGCGATTATTCTGCCAATCTTGAAAGGGCCGAGGTGAAGCCACCGGATGACACACCCGAAACCGGTGCCAACAAACTGAATTCCCTTGAACAAGTGGCCACTCCCAATATAAAGAGCGTGGAAGAAGTGACGTCCTTCCTTGGCATTCGGCCGGATCAGCTCATCAAGACACTCATCCTGAGAGCGGATGAAGACGTGATCGCAGTACTGATAAGAGGAGATCATGAGCTGAACGACGCCAAGCTCAGGAGATTCCTCGGTGCACAGAATGTTGAATTGGCTGACCCGGACCTGGTAGTCCAAACCACGGGCGCACCTGTCGGTTTTGCCGGGCCGGTGGGTCTCCACGTCAGGATATTGGCTGATAATTCCATAAAGACCATGGGAAATTTCGTGGTGGGTGGAAACAAGAAGGACCTGCATCTTAAGAACGTGAACTCGGGCAGGGATTTTGAAGTGCATGATTTCGGTGACCTTCGAGTGATCGCCCAGGGCGATTCATGCCCCAAATGCGGCGGTGAGATAAACTTCGGGAGGGGGATCGAAGTTGGCCATATCTTCATGTTAGGCACAAAATACAGCCAGGCCCTCAAAGCGGTTTTTCTTGATGAGCACGGGAAGGAAATGCCCCTAATTATGGGATGCTACGGCATAGGTGTGGGCAGGACAGTGGCAGCGGCTATCGAACAAAACCATGATAAAAACGGCATCATTTTCCCAATCCCAATAGCTCCTTTTGAGGTAACCATCCTGCCCATCCAAATGCATGAGAACACCGTTGTAGAAACAGCAGAAAAGATATACAGAGAACTGTGCAGTCACGATATTGATGTTCTCCTTGACGATAGAGATGAACGGGCAGGTGTCAAATTCAATGACGCTGATCTCCTTGGAATACCTGTACGTGTAACTGTAGGGATCCGAGGGGTCAAGAACGGGCAGGTGGAAATAAAACTAAGATCTGAATCTGACATTACGGTCGTACCGATTGAAAACGCATCAGCCGTTATCAGGGAGCAAGTAAAAATACTTTATGATTCGCTTAAATGACATCACCTCACAGATCCTCAGCTACCACCCGAAGGCCAATATAGACCTCATAGAAAAGGCCTATGTCTATTCCGCAAAGGTCCATCACGGCCAGATCCGCCTTTCAGGTGAACCATACCTTTCTCACCCTATGGAAGTAGCTTATATCCTCAGCCAGAGGAAGATGGATGTTGTCTGTATTGCTGCCGGCTTGCTCCACGATACCATCGAAGATACGGATGCCGAGCTTGATGAAATACGGCAACTCTTTGGCGAAGAAACTGCCAATATCGTTGACGGTGTAACAAAGATCAGCAAGATGCACTTCACCAGCCCCGAACACAAACAGGCTGAAAATGTCAGAAAAATGATCCTTGCAATGTCGTCCGATATCCGCGTCATTCTTGTCAAGTTGGCTGACCGTTTGCATAACATGACTACCCTGGGTTTTCAGACACCGGAGAAACAGAGGGCTATTGCTCAAGAAACCCTGGATATTTACGCTCCCCTCGCAGGCAGGATGGGCATCTACCAGATCAAATCCAGCCTTGAAGATCTATGCCTTTACTATCTTGAACCTGATGCCTACGAAAATATCAAGACAGAAATTGCATTAAGGCGTGGAGAAAAAGAAAAATTCATACGTGAAGTCAAGGAACTGCTTTATGAAAAGCTGAACGATTCCGGCATCCAGGCCATTGTCAAAGGAAGGCGCAAAAACTTCCATAGTATATACAAGAAGATGCTTGACCAGGATCTGATGGTCAACCAGGTTTTCGACATTGTCGGATTCCGGGTCATAGTCAATTCTATCAGAGAATGCTACGAGGTCCTGGGTAATATCCATTCAATGTGGAAACCTGTCCAGGGAAGATTCAAAGATTATATTTCTGTTCCAAAAGCAAACATGTATCAATCGCTGCACACCACGGTTATCGGGCCATACGGCGAAAGGATGGAGATTCAAGCCCGGACACATGAAATGGACAGGGTTGCAGAAGAAGGGATTGCAGCTCACTGGAAGTATAAAGAGGAACCAATTGCAAGCAAGAGCGCGGATGAGCAATTTGCATGGCTCAGGCAGCTATTAGAGTGGCAAAAAAACCTCCATGATCCTGCTGAATTCCTGGATAGCGTGAGGATGGATCTCTTCCCGGATGAAGTCTACGTATTTACCCCAAAGGGGGAAGTGAGAGCATTCCCAAAGGGAGCGACACCTGTGGATTTTGCATACAGCATTCACTCTGAGGTAGGCGAAAAATGCACGGGGGCAAGAGTCAATGGAAAAATGGTCCCCATCAGACACAAGTTGAAAACCGGAGATATCGTAGAAATCATTACATCTGCGAAACAGCACCCGAGCAAAGACTGGCTGGATTTTGTAAAGACACCGAGGGCAAAGACCAAGATCAGGCATTGGATGAGACTCCAGGAAAGAGACGAGAGCATAAGCCTCGGCAGAAATATCCTGGAAAAGACGCTTGAACAGGAACACCTGGCCCTTCCGAATATAATGAAAAATGATCAGCTTTCAGTCATCGCGAGAGAGCTTTCATTTCACTCGCTTGAGGATCTAATTGCACAGATCGGTTACGGGAAAGTTTCACCAAAGCAGGTTGCCGGGCGTCTCAGGCCTAAGTTGGGCATAAAGCCGGAAAAACAGCCCGGCATTGTCACAAAGATGATGGGCCGCCTGAAACGGCGAAAGCCTGGGCAGGGCATCAAGGTGAAGGGAATAAGTGACATGCTTATTCGATTCGCCAACTGTTGTCATCCCCTGCCTGGCGAAAAGGTCGTCGGATTTATCACCCGCGGTCGCGGTGTTACCATCCACCACGCAAATTGCATACACGTTCTCAAGGCCGATCCGGAGAGGTTGGTGGAGATAGCATGGGAGCCTTCTGATGAAGAGACATACGTTGTAAAGCTGAAAGTGACAAGCGAGAACAAGAAGGGGATGCTGGCAGATATCAGCACTGTCATGACTCAAAAGAACGCCAATATCATACAGGCTGATGTCAAGACCACGATGGACCAAAAAGGTATTTCAATATTTACCATCGAGGTGGAAAATCATGGGCACCTTCAGGAAATTACGAGCGCCATAAAAAAGATAAAGAGTGTCCTGATTGTAGAAAGGCTCTAAGGTTTTACAACACGGCCAGACTTGATGCAGCTTGTACAAACTTTTATTTTTTTAACCTGCCCATTCTTCTGAACAGACCTTACCTTCTGAAGGTTGGGATACCATCGGGTCTTGGTTTTATTATGAGCATGGCTCACATTATTGCCTACCATGGGCCGTTTTCCACAGATTTCACATACCTTTGACATTTCTGATTCTCCTTTGAAATACCGCCCGCCAGCCCCTTGCCTGCCCCACTCCGAAGAATCGAGAGACAATATCCTTAGTGATGAACGATTTATTCACCGCAAGCTCAAACTCAAACTACAAAATATTTATTTATATCTGAACATAGGATAAATAGCAAGATTTTTCTGCCCTAATCTGAACTTAGACTACCCGTCCTGGCTTTTGGCACTCCTATACACGGCTATCATGCGCCAGACGAAACCGACCAGAAGAGTAGCACTGATGAGGATTATCAGGTTGGAAGCAAAAAAAGTCATGATAAACCAGAAAGGGTTCTCCAGTCCATAGGCCGCGATCAAGAGATTGATCCCAAACAGAAGAAAAAAACAGCTCGCTAATACAAGAACGAACTGCAGTATCCACCAGAATATTACTGACATAAAAAGTTATGTCGTCCCAAAATGGCCTAACATGGGAAGTAGAATGCTGTCACACGCCGTGTAAGGGTCCATCTTTCCCTCAACAATGGAATTTACGGCCGCATCAAAACCATTGATTTCGTTGAGCCTGTTGATCACATCCTCGATAAGCCGGTTCTTTACCATGTCTGTCAATTCTTCGCGCACCTTGTCTTTTCTGCCCCTGAAATGCAATCCGCCGTAAGTCTTAACAAGGCTTTTGCCGTGCCTGTCGATCTCCTCCATCAGTTCCTCTACACCCTTGTCAAAAACGGCCTGCACCTTGAGAACCGGTGGCTTCCACATGCCCTCTGCATCTAATTTTTGATCCATATCAATCATCAATCTCAGGTCATTCAGGGTCCTGTCCGAGCCTTCCCTGTCTGCCTTATTGATCACAAATATATCACCCACCTCAAGGATTCCGGCCTTGAGGGCCTGGACATCATCACCCATTCCGGGAACGACCAGAATAACCGTCGTGTGGGCGCTCTTTACAATATCCACTTCATCCTGGCCAACCCCTACGGTTTCCACAAGGATATAATCCTTTCCCATGGCATCCAGCACATCTGTGGCGCTTCGCGTGGACTGGGTCAGGCCCCCAAACTGCCCGCGGGTAGCCATGGATCTTATAAACACCCCCTCATCCATGCTGTGCCGCTGCATTCTGACACGATCCCCCAAAATCGCGCCACCGCTGAAAGGGCTGGTCGGATCAACCGCAAGGACCCCCACGGTCTTATTCCGTCTTCTCAAATGGTTTATCATTTGGTCTATAAGAGTGCTTTTACCCACACCGGGCGAACCGGTAATCCCTATGACATACGCTCTTCCCGTATAAGGATATATCTCCTTTAAGACATCCCTCACTTCCGGCAGGCCGTCATCTATGTCACGAATAAGTCGGGCAACTGCCCTGACATCACCGGCAATCACTTTTTCTGCGATACTGCTCATAATGACCCGCTCTCACCTCAGTTTCACATTTATTTTAACCCACCGAACAATCTCCTCTAACGATGACCCGGGGGTAAAAAGTTCCTTGACGCCTGCTTTTTTCAACATCTCTATATCCTCATCCGGAAAGATCCCCCCACCACAGACAACTATATCCTCTGCCCCTTTCTCTCTCAGAAGTTCCAAAACCCTGGGAAAGAGGTATTTATGTGCCCCTGCCAGGCTTGACAACCCGATCATGTCCACATCTTCCTGAATAGCGGACTCCACGATCTCTTCAGGCGTCTGGTGAAGCCCCGTGTAAACAACCTCAAAGCCGGCATCCCTGTATGCCCTCGCGATAATCCTGGCTCCACGGTCATGTCCATCCAAACCCGGCTTTGCCACCATTATCCTGACCTTCCTTTTGTCTACCATAGCCCTCCTTCCAGGTTCCAACTCATCGATCAAATTTCCCGCAACCCGCAACCCGCAACCCGTAACTCGCAACCCGCAACCCGACCTTAATAAATCCCCGGATCTCTATATTCGCCAAAGACCTGTCTGAAAACATCACACGACTCCTGCAATGTGACATAAGCCTTGGCCCCCTCCACAAGAGGCTCCATAACATTACGCTTTCCAGCACAGGCCTCAGCTAATTCATCAAGACAATATTTGACTTTTTTGTTGTCACGATCATTCTTAATTCTATTGACCTTCTCTATCTGAAGTCTTTCAAGCTCCTCATTGATCTCAAGGAGTTCCAGGGAGATTTTCTCTTCAGTAGCATACTTATTGACCCCCACAACCGTCTTCTGTTTATCGTCAACCTGTCTCTGATAGTGGTAGGCTGCATCAGCAATCGCCTGCTGGGGATAATTCCTCTCAATCGCAGCGAGCATGCCGCCCATATCGTCAACCTTATGGATAATCTCAAAGGCCTCTTCTTCCATCTGATTGGTGAGTGCCTCAACAAAATATGATCCGCCAAGCGGATCAAGGGTGTTGGTCACACCGGATTCTTCTGCAATAATCTGCTGCGTTCTCAATGCAATGGTTGCCGACTCTTCAGAGGGGAGTGCCAGGACTTCATCAAGCGAATTGGTGTGGAGTGACTGCGTTCCCCCAAGGACCGCGGCCAGGGCCTCAAGTGCTGTCCTGACGACATTATTGTATGGCTGCTGAGCCGTAAGAGAACATCCAGCGGTCTGGGTATGAAACCTCAACCACCAGGACCTCGGATCCTTGGCCCCGAATCGATCCTTCATGATCCTGGCCCACATACGTCTCGCAGCCCTGAATTTTGCAATCTCCTCAAAAAAGTCAAGGTGCGAATTGAAAAAGAAGGAAAATCGAGGAGCAAACTGATCTACATCGAGTCCTCTATCAATTGCAGCCTGTGTATAGGCAATTCCATCGGCTAAGGTAAATGCCAGTTCCTGAACCGCAGTTGAACCGGCCTCCCTTATATGGTAACCGCTGATACTGATGGTATTCCAGCGGGGAACCTCTTTCGTGCCGAACTCAACCGTATCCGTTACCACACGAACAGACGGCGCTGGTGGACACATAAAGGTCTTCTGCGCTATGAACTCCTTGAGCATATCATTCTGGATGGTCCCTCCTATAACACTCCTGTCTATCCCCCTCTTTTCCGCCATAGCTATATACATGGCCCAGATCATGGCAGCAGGGGGATTGATGGTCATAGAGGTCGTAATCATGTCAACCGGGAGCCCCTCAAAAAGATCTTCCATGTCCTGCAGGGTATCAATGGCCACGCCACATTTTCCGCACTCCCCTCTGGCCTTTGGTGAGTCTGTATCATATCCCATTAACGTGGGCATATCAAAGGCCGTAGAAAGTCCGGTCTGCCCCTCATTTACCAGGTGGTGAAAACGCCTGTTTGTATCCTTTGCGCTTCCAAGGCCTGCGAACATCCTCATGGTCCAGAGACGCCCCCGGTACATTGATGGCTGAACTCCCCGGGTAAAGGGATACTCTCCGGGAAAACCTATATCTTTTGCAAAAGACTGGTCTTTAACATCTGCCGGAGAATAAATCGCGTTGATTTCACGATCTGAAACAGTAGAGAACCTTTCAAGCCTTTCCGGCTTAGATTCAAAGGCCCTGTCGAGCTCATCCCGCCATTTCCTGTGGCTTTTATCTATGTCATCAAAAATTTTTTTATTAAACGTCAAGGACATACTTCATTCCTCTCTTATTAAATCAACTACCACTGCCAGAGTCGGTGGCTTGACAACCAGTGCCTGAAAGGGGCTCTTATCCTCTGCGCAAGAGCTCCCTTGCGATGATCAGACGCATAATTTCGTTCGTACCCTCATAGATCTGACATATCTTGGCATCCCTCATATAGCGCTCCATAGGATAATCCTTGCAGTATCCATATCCGCCCAGGATCTGGACTCCCTCAATGGATGCCCTCATGGCAGCATCCGAGGCATACATCTTGGCCATGGCAGCGGCCTTCTCAAAAGGCTTTTCTTGATCATCCAACCAGGCTGCCCTGAGGGTAATCAATTCCGCAGCGTCCAGTTCTGTGGCCATATCCGCCAGTTTCCACTGAATTGCCTGGAAAGCCGAAATTGCCCTGCCGAATTGCTCCCTCGTTTTAACATATTCCAAGGCATCTTCCAACACAGCCCTGCCGATTCCTATGGCCTGCGATGCAATGCCGACCCTTCCACCGTCAAGGGTGGTCAGCATGATCTTGATACCGTCTCCCATATTCCCGACAAGGGCATCACGCGGCACCCTGGCGTCATCAAAAATCAGCTCTGCTGTCCCGGACGCAAGGATGCCCAGCTTGTTTTCCACACGCCCCACCTTGAATCCCGGAGTTTTCTCAAGGTCCACCACAAAGCAACTGATCCCCTTGTAGCCTTCCTCTTTTTCCGTCAAATGGGCGGCCAGTACACAATAAGATGACACATTACCGTTGGTAATGAATTTCTTCTCACCATTTATGATATATCCATCGCCATCGCCCAAAGCGGTCGTATGAATACCCGCGGCATCCGAACCCGCCCCTGCCTCGGTCAGGCCGAAACACCCTAACTTCTCACCGGATGCACACGGGTAAAGATACTTCTTCTTTTGGGAGTCCGTACCCCATTTCAACAGAGGGAAACAGTATAGAGAGTTATTCACAGACACGATCGCCCCCGTAGAAGCGCATGCCCTGGAAATCTCAATTACGGAGAGAGCATAACTCACATGATCCATCCCGCCCCCACCATACTCTTCAGGCACGGCAACACCCATCATCTTCAGTTCACCCAACTTCGTCAGGATGTCTGCAGGATGTTCATGTCTCTCGTCCAGCTCAGCAGCCTTCGGCTTGATCTCGGCTTCAGCAAACCGCCGGACCATGTCCCTGACGAGCTGTTGCTCTTCTGTCAAGGCAAAATCCATATCTAAGTTAATTCCCCTTTAAATTCAGGCTTCCTCTTCTCTATAAAAGCAGACATGCCTTCTTTGCCATCAGGCGTTGCCACACAATAACCGAAATTATCAGCTTCCATGTAACAGCCTGAACGCAGATCCAAATCCAAACCTCTATCAATACATCGCTTAACCGCCATCATGGACACCTTTCCTTGGGATGCCAGGACCTTAGCGGTTTCCATGGTTGCCTCCCATAACTTCTCAGGAGCAAACACCTTGTTGACAAGACCAATTCCCTTGGCCTCCTCTGCACTGATCATCCCGCCGGTCATGCAGAGTTCCTTTGCCATGGCCTTCCCCACCAAACGGGAGAGCCGCTGGGTTCCGCCAAAACCGGGGATGATCCCGAGGCCGATTTCAGGCTGCCCGAATCTGGCTTTTTCCGAGGCATAGATAAAGTCGCTTGCCATGGCAACTTCGCATCCTCCGCCCAGGGCAAATCCATTTACGCATGCTATTACAGGGATAGAAAGGTTTTCGATCCTAAAAAAGAGGCCCTGGCCATCCTGTGAAAATTTCCGCATCTCAAGGGGAGACAGGTCGACCATATGGGCAATGTCGGCCCCTGCCACAAATGCCTTCCCTTCTCCGGTCAGCACAAGGACTTTGATTGAAGTATCAGCCTCAATCTTGTCCAGTGCATCATCAAACTCCGTCATGACATCGCGATTAATCGAATTCATCGCCTTGGGCCGGTTGAATTTTATGACTGCCACATTTCCTTCTATTTCAAAGATAATATCTTCATAGGCCATAATTTTACTCCATTAACCAGAAATCCGGAAACCGGGCCGAAGGCTCGCCGAGCCTGTGGCACGGCGAGACACTCTAACGTCTTGGATACCGAGTCTCCGGATTTCTTGGACTAAAGATGTTAACACATCGAAACCTTAAGGATTGAAGCAGTAATTTCAAAGTATCTGTGTAAAAAAGAAAAACTTTTTGCTCCTTGAGGTTTCAGTATTCAGCTTCGGATACTACATTCTCTCAATAACAGTAGCCATGCCCTGCCCGCCCCCGATACAAAGGGCGGCAAGACCGAGTTCATGGCCTTCTCTTATCATCTCGTTCATCAGAGTCACGATAAGGCGGGCACCTGAACAGCCAATGGGATGACCAATGGAGATCCCGCTTCCAAGGACGTTGGTCTTTTCGATGTCAGTCTTCAGCTCCCTCATGCAGGCGATCGCCTGAGACGCAAAGGCCTCATTGAGTTCAATAACACCAAAATCATCAATGGTCAGATTCAGTTTTTTCAAGATCTTCCTGACTGCAGGGATAGGGCCAAGACCCATATAGGCGGGATCTACCCCGGCAAAGGTAGAAGCCTTGATCTTTGCGAGGGGCTTCAGGCCCATTTCTTTGGCCTTATCTTCGGACATCAAAAGCAGTGAAGCCGCAGCATCATTGATGCCTGAGGCGTTTCCGGCCGTGACAGTACCATCCTTCTTAAATGCCGGCCTGAGTTTTGACATCTTTTCCACACTGGTGTCCATGGGTCTTTCATCAGTATCAAAAATAATTGGATCACCCTTTCTCTGAGGGATAATCACAGGAACAATTTCTTCCTTGAACTTGCCGTCAGCAATGGCTTTCATTGCCCGTGCGTGGCTCATTGCACCCAATTCATCCTGTTCTAACCTGGAAATCTGGTATGCCTCAGCTATATTCTCTGCGGTAATCCCCATATGGTACCCATAGAAGATCTCGAAGATACCATCCAGGATCATCATGTCCACCAATCCGGCATCACCCATACGAGCGCCCCATCTTACCTTCGGAACCACATAGGGAGCACAACTCATGCTCTCCATGCCACCGGCCAGTATTGCATCAGCTTCGCCATAACGAATCGCCTGAGCCCCAAGGGCCACTGCCTTCATGCCGGATGCACATATCTTGTTAATCGTCAACGCACCGATCTCTTTGGGTATTCCAGCCGCGATCATGGCCTGGCGGGCCGTATTCTGCCCCTGGCCGCCCTGAAGCACGTTCCCCATGATGACTTCGTCGATCTTAACAGGCTGGGCAGAGTCATCATAGTCATACCCTTTCTTTTCCAGCTCAATCATTCCTTTTCCGGCAATAGAATTCGGTTCAAACTGGGTAAGGTCTTCAGTTACCACGGGCTTTAGATTTAATTTTTTTAGAGTCTCCTTAAGAACCAGGGCTCCCAGATCCTTGACAGGAACATCCTTTAACGTCGCACCAAAGGTCCCTACTGGCGTTCTCACACCGCCGACAATTACTACTTCCGTCATAGTTTCATCTCCTTAATCCATAAAGTTTTTTGTTTGGAAACCGCTTAATCCTGTAATATATCGGCAAAAAACGGTTTTGACTCCCCTCACACAGGAGGT
>JAYEIR010000032.1:0-6105 GCA_034660135.1 Thermodesulfobacteriota bacterium | reverse complement strand
AAACACTATAAACACAACAAACCCAACAAACCCAATAAACCCAACAAACCCAATAAACCCGAGTAACTCAACAAACCCAATAAACCCGAGTAACTCAACAAACCCAATAAACCCGAGTAACTCAACAAACCCAACAAACCCGAGTAACTCAACAAACCCAACGAACCCAACAAACCCAACAAACCCAACAAACCCAACAAACCCAACAAACCCTAAAACTCCCAATTATATGGATGTGGTTTTGATGCGGAAATGGTGAACGTAACCCTGTTGTCATCATATTTATTATTGGGATCATCACTTATACGCCTTCTATGCGTATATCCCAGATCCGCAGAAAACCATCGCAGAAATCTCAATCTTACCCCGCATCGGCCACCAACGCTATCGTCGTCGTCCTGTTCGCTAAATGCATAATTGTTTTTCCTGTAATCGACGCCGGCATAGGTTTCAAAATCCCGCCATGGTCTATAGTCGACGCCCGCGTCACCTCCCCAATATCTTGTAAAGGCCCGTGGTTCTACATCCATGAAACCTTCATCCCATCCGCTCTGGGCTGCCAAAAAGAAACTTCCCCTTTTGAACCTCTTTCTAAAACTCATATTGTATTCAAACCCTCCGTCTATTGGCATATCCCCTGATGGGTTGAAATAGCCAATGTCTAAGGATAATGAGGTGTCACGAGAAAAATTGTGTTCAAACCCAATGCTGCCATCATGTACATGATAGCTAACAGGTATCCCTTTGAAATTTCTGAGCGCAAAACCATAACGGGCGTAGACCTTGGATCTGCGACCAAAGCGATGAACATAGGCCACTTCAATGTCCTGGGCATCCAGGTCGATCGTGCCTGGTAAGAGACCTTCCTTTACAGTGTAGTCAAACCTTCGGTATTCATAGCCCAGCTCCATGCCGTCTCTCTTATTGAACCAGTAGGACAAACGGGCAAAGGGGCTATATTCAGTAACATCCTCTAAGGAAGGATCTTCATTGTCCAGGAAGGCATGTCTGAATCCCGTGGTGAAGTTACTTTCCGGACCCAGTTTATACTCTAAACCGGCACTGGCATCGTTTCTGTGATATGGAGTCCTGGTGTGTCTGATCCTTTGTGGTCCCAAATCCGGGGCAAAGGCTTCGTCAAACAGGTCGTCCGACTTCAGATAGCTGTCTTCCAAATTGAATTTAAGGCGCTTGCCCAATCGCTGCCAGAAATTAAAACGACCGTTATGTCTCATAAAATCATTTTCAGAGAAATCATCATATCTGACCCAGCCAAATGTGTAATCGAGCTTCAGACCGGTTTTGTCTGAATGAATGTCCATTATGATTCCCGGTGAGACGGTCGTTATGAAATCCGACTTTTTATTGGTGTTGTTCAGGAAGATATTGTCATCGTATTCTGTTTTGATGCTTATCTTAGGGGTAATCTTGACGCGATATCTGTCTGTGGACGAGCCTATCGCACCATGGTAGGCGCCGCCCCCTGTTGTGCCCCCCTTGCTGCCGGCTGATATCTCCCTATGGCTATCTTTGGCAGAATGTTCCTCGGAGGCTTCTTGTTCAATATCCAATGATTCTTCGCCTTGATCTCCTTCAGGGCCGGGTATGGGGTTGTGAAACGGGGCATGCTGAACTTCACCGACAGGGGCGGAGGAAACAGGCCGGGAAGCGATTACAATCCGGATCTTACAGGGAGGCGAAACCCGTGTGCTCAACGATTTATCCTGGGGTTTTGAGAGTGCCTCACTCTCTCTGTCGTAAAGATTGATCACTAATCGATCCGGGTTCTCCATCAAAAAAGACCGCAATTGCACAAAATTCTGAGGGAGACCTACACGAACATCCAGATCATGTCCGGCCTTATCAAGCCTCACCCAGGAATCAAAGGTCCTGTATTTGCGAAAAGGCCGCAGGTCGGTTGCCACATTCGTCAATTGGAAGCAAATTTCATTTCCCTTGATCACAGGCCGGATAGAATGGACCTTGCCTGAGAACTGGAAAACGATGGAGCCGTAAAGCTCATGCCGGCCGCCGCGGATGGTCTCCAGCCCTGGCCTGGAATTGGTATGCGGATTTTTAGAAGGTATTTCCTGGGCCATGAGTGGCCGGGGGAGACTACCGCTAAACTTTTTTGAGAAATGAAAACCGGCGGGAATCAGGGCAACAAGGGCCACAAAGACCGTTATGACAACACAAGTTTTTCCTGAAATTATCTTCAATTTCGTTACTCATCGAACTTCACAGGGGCTCCCTTGTTCTCTGCTCTTTGCGCCATGCCCTCTGCGCTTTGTGCTTTATGGTACGTAAATGGTGTCATTGGGCTGCACGTAGACATTTCGTTCAGGGACCTGACCTACGATCGCCTTATTGAAATTGAAGTGAAAATTCTCCTGTTTTCCATTGACTGAGCGAATCAACGTTATGTTCCCTTTATCAGCCCACTCAGTCAGCCCGCCGGCCAGGGCAATGGCCTGAAAAACAGTCATATTATCAGCTAATTTATACTCATCAGGAGATCTTACCTCGCCAAGGACATAGAACACCCTGTCTTCCTCCGGTTCAAAGATCGTCAGCTCCCTGAATTTGACATATACCGTATCTCCGTTTTGGATTTTCGGAATAGGCTGGATTCCTTCATTGTTCAGGAAGTCTTGTAGGTTGAATACCTCATCCACCTTGTTTTCCCTGATAATGAGTATTTTGCTCAGATCCGCGTCGTCTGTCTCCCCGCTGGCCATGATCAAGAGATCCAGGAGAGTCATGCCTTCCTTGGGCTCATAAACCCCTGGATTATGCACACCCCCAAAGATCCGCACCTTCTCTTTGACATCCTTCTCTAATCTTTCCGTGGGCGGGGACCAGGACATGAGGGTCCTCTTGACATTGCCGAAATTAGGGGAAATCGGCACAAACAATATGTCATCTTCATGGAGCGGGGTCAGAAGCCTGGGATCACCTGTTATGGTAAATTGATACAGGTTAACTTTTATTCGTGTTATCTCCTCTCCCATCTTCCTGAGGATGGAGGCATCACTCATAATTGCCCCATCAACCGCCCCACCGGCTGAATTGAGGGCTGCCTGAACATTTCCGCCTTCCGGGACACTGTACCGGCCCGGGTTGGTGACATGACCCAGAACTTGAACGAACTGCCTTTTTTCGATGATGCTTACCTGCACCTTTGAGTCACGGGCAAGATACTTGGGAAGCCTGTTATTGATTATATTTTTTATCTCTTCGGTTGTTAGATTGTTGATGAAGATGTGTCCTATATCGGGAATGTAGATATAACCATTCCTGTCAACTTCGAACTGTTGTCGTTTTAATGTCTCCTCAATATAGAGCGACACTTTTTCCCGTTTCCCGGGGATATTAATAAACAGTAAGTCCCCACTGTCGACCTTTGTCTTGTACACATCAGGTATTGGTACTACCAGAATATCATTCGAATAAAGAACAATCTTGTCCTTTACTCTTATTTCTTCATGTCCATCCCTGGTTTCGCGCCTGAGTAAAATCCGAGATTGATTTACTCCCTCCAACAGACCTCCTGCTGTTTCGATAAGACCATATAATGTTGTTGTGGAAGGAACGTGGTACCAGCCAGGATAGCGGACACCGCCTGTAATACGCACATAACGCTTGCTTGCCATGATCCGTAATGACAGCTCATCCCCTTTACTGATAAATTTCTTGAGTCTTTGATTCAATTTCCTCTGTAAAGCCGCCATGCTCAGGCCTTGAACCGAGATCTTGCCCACAGTCATCATGTAAAGGTTTCCATCCGGATCAACATCGTAAAGCCGGCTCATCTCTGCCTGGCCGGGAACTATTATCTCTATAGTATCCCCCGAAGCTATGAGGCCGGGATCTTCTGCCGCCTCAGACAAATCAGGTAATAAAGCATGGGGTTCTTTTTGATCAAGGGTAACTGCCTCAACTTGAATGGCCGCAGGGGGCGCATGTTCAATTTCCCGTGGCTCGGCGTTTTTGGTTGCCACATCTTTTTCGGGCTCAATTTCCTTGGGAACGGCAGCAAGGCTGTCGCCTGGCAAAGCCTTAGAGAGAGTGGTCACTTCACTGGAAAAGCCACTTTCAGGACCTTCAGGGGAAACAAACGAGGTAATAGAGAAATAGTAATCCTTGGTATCGGTCAGACCGTGAAGCGTAATTTCGGTAACATCGCTCCCAACTATGACCGGAGGGGGACCCTCATCAGCATAATCAGCAGGATCAGGATTATATGGGGGACCAGGGTCGGTATCATAAAAGATTTTATAGCCGGCGATATCGGGCCCTGAGCCGGTATCCCATGAGAGAGTAATATCCTTTGTTTTCTCTTCAGTGTCAGTTTCTTTTTCGGAGTCAGCAAAGGAGGCTTTTTCAGTGGAGGCAATGTCTTGCGCATGGGTTTTCACAAGGATCATATCATCCCTGAACCCTTTTGCCATCAGGGCCGTTTTCCTGTTCAACGCGTCTTTCCTCGTGGCATAGGGGCCCAGGCAGGCCCTATGCCAGAGTATTTTGCCGGGCATCTGAATTTTCTCAAGAAAGATATTGTATTTCTCCTGGTTCAGGTTCTTGAGATATTCAGTCACGTACTTTTCTGCGTTGTCTCTGCTTTTGAAAGAGCCCAGCATGATGCCGAAATCGGCATAAGCCGCTGACGTGAACAAGAGAATCGCTAACAACTGCCCAATGACCTGGTAAAGACCTTTTTTCATTTCCTGTATCCTGATCATTCGGCCGAGGCGGATCTTCGACCTGTTTGTCCCACGGCACTCACAATAATTGGTCTGCCCGTCCATGCCGTTTAAAGCAGTTTGCATCAAGGCCTGTAACTGCTCTTTGTGATATGCCCTGCCGGAAAATGAGAAGTCCCTGTACATAACAAGCGCATATCCTTATACCAGAATCTGATAAGAAATGGCAAGGATGATTTTGCAAGTTAAGTTTCGCAACCGGTTCAGTCAGGATTGTGCGCATCTCATCCTCTCTCCTGCATCCTTGGCAGGGTCTCCACGCAGAAAACCTCTCGCAAAATAATTTAGGGCAAAATAATTATGGAAAAGTGAGCCTCATGCAGCCAATCTAATATCGACTTTGACGTTGCATGTGCCATTTTTGTTGCAATTAGTGTTCTCATAATATAAAATTTAATTAAATATCTCAAAGAAATAATTGTGAAAATCAGGACCAGCTCGCCTCTATGCCGGGGGCCAAATTATGCAGTTCAATTAGCATAGCCATCGTAAACACCCTGGCTTATAGAGACTACATTTATTAACATTTCTAATGGGTTACATAATATATAGCCGTGTAACTCAAGGGGCGGAGCACTGCCCACCTCTTTTTTCTTTGTTTCAATTATTTTGCCCCTAATCATTTTGCCATGACACAAAACTACCTCACCGTCGATGTTGAAGATTATTATCAAGTCTCCGCTTTTGAGGCGATTGTGGGATGTGACAAGTGGGAGCATTATGTCCCAAGGGTAAAGGAGAACACAAGCAAGATTCTGGATGTCCTGGACAGGCACAGTGTAAAAGCGACCTTTTTTGTGCTGGGCTGGACTGCGAAGAAAAATCCTGATCTGATTAAGAAAATTGCTGAAAAAGGCCACAAAATCGGTTGTCACAGCTATTACCATCGATTGATATATAATATTTCTCGAGAGGAATTTCGAAAAGATACCCAAAACGCCAAGGATATCCTGGAACAAATCACGGGGGAAAGCGTGCGTGGTTACCGTGCCCCGAGTTATTCAATAACGAGACGTTCCCTCTGGGCCCTGGGTATTCTGGAAGAGCTTGGTTTTGAATTTGATTCAAGCATTTTTCCTATCCATCATGACAGATATGGCATGCCGGATGCGCCCAGGTTCAGGTACAGGATTCCGGGCCACAATCTCATTGAATATCCAATGTCCACCTCCATATTTTTTGGACGCAAAATACCGGTTTCAGGTGGTGGATATTTTCGGCTCTTTCCGTACCGGTTTACGAAAATGGCCCTAATGAAGATTAATCAAAAAGAAAAGCAACCCTTTGTTTTCTTTATTCACCCCTGGGAAATGGATCCGAAACAGCCAAGAATAAAGGGGGC
>JAYEIR010000031.1:4074-6117 GCA_034660135.1 Thermodesulfobacteriota bacterium | reverse complement strand
GGGCGAATGCCCCGAATTTTAAACTATGGGAATCTATCCGAAATCTCTCGAAAAATTGATTAAGCAGTTTTCAAGGCTCCCGGGAATAGGACAAAAATCTGCCACCCGGGTGTCTCTATATATACTTAGAAGCGACAGAGAACTGGCCGAGACCCTGGCCGGAAGCCTGATAGACGTGAAGGAGAGGGTCCGATTTTGTTCCATCTGCTTCAATCTTACTGATAATGACCCGTGTCCGATATGCAGTGATGAAAATCGCGCTGACGGAACAATCTGTGTCGTTGAAGGGCCTGGAGACCAGCTTGCCCTGGAAGAGTGTGGAACCTTTCGGGGGAGATATCATGTCCTTCATGGGGTGCTTTCCCCACTCGATGGAATTGGGCCGGAAGATTTGAAGATAAGCGAGCTCCTGATCAGGCTTGACAAGGAGAACATAAAAGAAGTTATCCTTGCCACCAATCCCACCACAGAGGGTGAAACAACAGCATCCTTTCTGGCAAATCTCCTGACAGACAAAAAAAACAACCTCATAATATCCCGGATTGCTCTCGGCGTTCCAATGGGTGGGGATCTGAAGTATCTGGACCGCATGACTATTGAACATGCCATGAGGAGCCGGATGCCTGTAGACCGATGATTTCAGGGGCTGTCTTAGAAGAAATATCAAGTATTGTGGGTCCCCGGCATCTGATTACCACACGGGACAGGCTCGTCGAATACGCGTCCGATGCCACCAAGATGGAATTTATGCCCGATGCCGTGGCCTTTCCAGAAAACAGCGCGCAAATTGCCTCTATACTCCGGTTTGCAACAAAAGAAGGCTTTCCTGTCATACCAAGAGGGGCTGGAACCGGCATGAGCGGTGGAGCTCTCCCTTTAAGGGGAGGTCTTGTTGTGGCCATGAACCGGTTCGACCGTATTATCTCTATTGATCAGGACAACCTTATCGTCAGGGTTGAACCGGGTGTAATCACGGCCCGGCTTCAAGATGCTGTTGAAAGCATTGGCCTTTTCTATCCTCCGGATCCTGCAAGTTTAAAGGTCTCCACTATCGGCGGCAATGTGGCGGAATGTGCAGGGGGGCTGAGGGCCGTGAAATACGGTGTAACGAGGGATTACGTCCTGGGCCTGACAGTTGTGCTTCCTACGGGAGAAATCATAGAAACCGGTGTGGAGACCATGAAAGGCGTGGCAGGTTATGACCTGACGCGTCTTATTACAGGGTCTGAAGGTACTCTTGCAATCATTACCGCTGTCACGCTTCGTCTTGTTCCAAAACCAAAGGCAAAAAAAACCATGATTGCCTTTTTCCCGGATGTCGCTTTGGCCGTTAAAGCCGTATCCAATATTATCCGGAACAGGATCGTTCCTTCTATCCTTGAATTCCTGGACAGGATTTGTCTTGACTCGCTTAGAGAAGAAATGGATTTTCCAATTCCGGATGATGCCGGGGCAATGCTGCTGATCGAGGTGGACGGTGATCCGGATCTTGTAGAACGGGAGGCTATGGGAATCCTTGATTTATGTAACAGTGGAAGGGCCGTCAGGGTGGAAATGGCCTCTAACAGCAAAGAGGCAGACCGATTATGGGAGGCCCGCAGAAACGCCTCGCCCTCTCTCTACAAATTAAGACCCCACAAAATCAGCGAGGATGTTGTGGTTCCACGAAGCCGTATGGCAGAACTGGTCACGTTTCTGGATGAAATGGGGGGCAAGTATGGTCTTCCGGTTCCCACGTTTGGCCATGCCGGAGACGGAAACATCCATGTGAATATTATGTATGACAGGGCCAGACCCGGTGACCTTGATAATGCCCGGATTTTGGTAAAGGAACTATTCAAAAAGGTCATTCAGATGGGGGGGACCATAACCGGGGAACATGGCATAGGTATTACAAAGGCCCCATACCTTGAAATGGAGATATCCCGGCCCGGGATAGAACTGATGTCGCGAATCAAAAAGGCCTTTGACCCTGTGGGGATTTTAAATCCCGGCAAGATTTTTCAGCAATAGCCATCGCTCACTAACCCTTTGGATTGTTGA
>JAYEIR010000031.1:0-3974 GCA_034660135.1 Thermodesulfobacteriota bacterium | reverse complement strand
TGACTTTATCCCGCTGTCCTCTGTCTTCTGACTTCTGACTTCTTGCTTTTCCCTTTGTGCCTATGTGCCTTTGCCCCTTTGCCCCTTGTCCTTTGCCCCTTGTATTGATCCTTGTTTTTCATTCGATGTTGGACGTTCGATGTTCGATGTTCGATGTTCATCCCTTTGGATTGTTGACCGTTGACTGTTGATTGACTTTATCCCGCTGTCCTCTGACTTCTGACTTCTGACTTCTGACTTCTTGCTTTTCCCTTTGTGCCTATGTGCCTTTGCCCCTTTGCCCCTTGTCCTTTGCCCTTCCCTTACAGTTCACCAAGCCCGAGGAGATTAAACACTACCATTATGCTTGTGTCACTATCCGCCCTTTTTGCGCCAAGCTTCATACCCCAACACTGGCTCTGGAACCCCAACCAGAAACTGCTTGAGATGTTCTCCTCTAATTCCAGGTCCCTTTCGAGGGAGCTGCCTACGGAAAACCCATGGGCCAGGTTTACATCGATCCAGAAATTGAGACTTTTCTGGGTGTCTTTTTTGTACAAATAATCGATCTCAAAGATATCTTTCCTGCCGCCTGACCTGTCTATGGATAGGTCCATGGACAGGCTCGTATATGAAATTTGATGTTCATAGTGATCCCATTTTGCAGTCCCGCGCAGATCAAGATTATTAAAAGGGGTCACGATCAGCGAGGCGCGAAGGGGGGTGAGAGACTCATTTTCTTCTCCATAGCTTCTTGCCTCTTCAATGTCATATCCCTGGCTTATGTCAAAGTAAGCCCATTGGCGGTAGGTTGCCCTATTCTCCTTGTCTTCCATGCGGGCGTTTAAGTAATTTTCAATGGTCAGGGAAATCTCGTTTTGTACCCCGTTTATTTTGCTTTCCTGATCTACGGGCTCAAACCATGGGCTCTCCCCCTGGTTATGATGGGACCTGTATTTATAGGTAAGCACAGGGGCCAGTCTGTGTTTCAACTTTCTTGTGTTCATCCAATTGAGGTCATAGACTCTCTCCACATTAGTGGCCATTCTTAACCCTGCCTCATAGGCATGTATATTCTGACGATCACTGACTCCATCAGGATCATCAACCCACTGAGTGTTAAAAATGTACTTAATCGAGGGCTCAATTTCGAGATAATCTCTGAAAAACCATGTTGGAAATCTCATGTCCGGAGAAATGGAGAACCCATGTCCCTTTTTTCCCACGTCCCTCCATATATAATCATAGCTCGAACCAAGACCGAAAAAAGCCGGCAATCTCTCGATCTGCTGGGGAAGCAGGGCAAAATCCAAGCCCCCTAAAGGCTGAGCTATTTTATTCTCGGGAGGATGTTCAGGGTCTTCATAATAGCTTGCCAGGGCCTGAAGGCTGTATTCCTGTCCGTCGTGACCCAGCCTGAGCGCCGACCTCCGCGTGGGCGAACGTTTGTCGTCTGTAGGTCGTCCGAATTCCTCTTTTAGGTCCTCCCTTGATTCAAGGCCAAAAAGCCCTTGCTCGAACTCTCTCAGGTAATCCTGATCACTTACAAAATCCATATCAAGGCGAACGTCCAGGCCGAGAGGCAGTTCCTGGTCTGCCATGCCCCTGAGCCAGTACCGGGTGCGGTTGGATCTCTTGTATGGGCTGAGTTCCAGATCGTCCTTGTTCGTCATATCCTTTTCTTTTCTGTCTGAAAGGATATCAAATTGCAAAGTCCCGTTTGAATTATCATCTTCAAGGTAGCGGAGCTCCAGACCTTGCATATACCCGCGCTTGCTCATGAAACGCTGGTAAAATGTGGCGTCGGTTTGATCGGAGACAGCCCAGAAAAAAGGCAACTCAAAATCTACCCCGTTACGTTCCGAATAACCCGCCCTGGGCGGGAGCAGGCCCGTCTGTCGCTTGGTCTTGGCAGGAAAAATCATGTAGGGCACATACAGTATCGGCAGACCGCCGGCCCTGAATGAGGCGTGTTTTATGGTTCCGTAGCCCTCAACGGTAACTTTTACTTCTTTACTTTTTATAACCCAGTCAGGATCAGGTCCGTCACAGGTGGTCAGGCTGCAATCCTTAAACAGATATGTGTCTTCGCCTAACTTTTCCAGAAGCTCGCCGCTGATATAATAGTGGTTTTCCCTGATAAAAAGATTGCCCTTTATGATCCTGCCGGTTTGATTGTTTAGATCGAGAGATGCGCTTTCACCTGTAATCAGATCTCCTGCCGCCTCTAAGCGTACGTCACCTGAAAGCTCGGCCATACCTGTTTTCATATTGTAAACAACATTCTGTGCATGGAGAGACTGGCCTGCTTTTGTAATGACTACGTCTCCCCGGGCAATGTAGATCCCTTCCTTTTCCTTATAGGTAAGCGATCTTGCAGTGATTTGCCAGGGTGCGTCTTCTTTTCCGATAAAGAGCTTCTTAGAGAACCTGTCGCCTGCCATAGAATTATGCGGGATGAATATCCAGGAAAGGGCAATGGCCATAATAATGCTTACAGGTATTAGCGTATTCTTGATGCGAATGGTCAACTCCTTTCACGACCAAAAAACGTCATGGCTTCCCCGACAACAAAAAGCGAACCGGAAATGACAATCAGATCCCTGGGATCAGCCATGTCTATTGATCTTTTCAGTGCATTTGTCAGGGAGGGAACTACCTCCCCGGGTTTTCTCAGACAAGAAGCCGCGGACATCAGGGCTCTTGGGTCGGCTGCTCTTGGACAGGCGGGCTTTGTGTAAATCACGTAGTCTGAGAACGGCACAATCGCCCGGAGCATAGCTCCTTTGTCTTTGTCTTTCATCATCCCGATCACCAGGATCAACCGGCGGTACTTCAATTCCGTGCTTATGGAATAGGCCAGCGCCCTGACAGCCGCCGGATTGTGGGCCCCGTCGAGCATGATAGTCGGGTCCTTTGAAATAACTTGCATTCTCCCAGGCCAGAGGGTATTTTTCAACCCTTTCCGTATATGCTCGGACGAAATTTTGATCCCCTTTCCTTCAAGGATTTCTAAAGCTGCAAGCGCCACTGCACTGTTGCGGACTTGAAATCTCCCGTCAAGACCGGGCTGAAGCCCATTGAGCCGTCGTCTCAGGCCATAGTAATGCAATCCTGATCCTGTAGTGCGGTACCGGATATCTTTTCCCACGCGCCACAAACATGCCCTTTTACTATCGCATATGGATTGCAACAGATTGACGACAGTGGGCTGGGTGGCTCCGGTTACGACGTCAATCCCTTCCTTGATAATGCCCCCCTTCTCGCGGGCTATATCCAGGAGACCGGACCCTAACACGAATTTATGTTCCATGGAGATATTTGTGACCACGGAGACAAGAGGAGTGATTACATTCGTGGCATCGAGACGTCCACCCATACCTGTTTCCATTATGGCAATGTCCGTGTTCTCCCTAAAAAAATACAGGAGCGCCATGGCTGTTGCGGCTTCAAAAAAGGTGGGTGGATCATGCGGTGAGATTGCGTGTCTCAAATCGCTGATTATCTCCGCCGCCTCTTCATGAGCAATCTCCTTATTGTTGATCCTGAAACGCTCTGTGAATCTGATCAGATGAGGAGACGTATACAGTCCGACCTTGAGGCCTGCCTGCTCTAAGATACATGCAATAAAAGCGGCCACAGAACCTTTGCCATTGGTCCCTGCAATATGGACATATCTTTGGTCTTTATGGGGATTTCCAAGTCTCTCCAGGAGGTTGGATATTTTTGATAACCCGAACTTTATTCCAAACTTCCGGAGGGAATAAAGGTATGTGACTGCCTCCTGATAGGGTATGTTTCCCACAAAACCTCATTTTGCTTCAGATAAAAGATCCGGTAACCATTCGGTTGCAAGATGCATTAAGGGCATAATCTGCTATAGTCCTTAAGATAATGTTTTTGGGGTTTAGAATATTCGATCCCCGAAGAGATTTTTCCCGTGCGATATCAGGAAACTTGAAATTTGAAACTGGAAACTTGGTAGCCACCTGAAT
>JAYEIR010000030.1:0-6161 GCA_034660135.1 Thermodesulfobacteriota bacterium | reverse complement strand
TACGCTGAAATACCCCGGGAAATGCTTGTCTCGGGTGACTGGGTAGTCCCTCATCTCAATGGTGTCAGGTATTTTGAGAAACCCGTGTTAGGTTACTGGTTCAATGCCCTCTCAATAATGCTGTTCGGCGAGAATGCCTTCGCCATCCGGCTGTCTTCGGCCATTGCAGCCGGGATTTCCGCCCTGATAGTCTTTGTTCTTGCCTGGAGATTCGCAGGGAGGTGTTCGGCAGGCATCCTTGCGGCCCTCATCCAGCTTACATGCCTCCTGCCCTTTGCAATTGGGGGTCTGACTCTACTTGACAGCGTCCTCTCCATGCTGCTTACCGCAGGCATGGCCTCATTCTTTTTTGCCAACAAGGAGAATGTCCGTCCGAAAAAAATATTATGGCTTGCCCTGTTTGGGGCCTTTTGCGGGCTTGCCTTTCTTACCAAGGGCTTTCTTGCGTTTGCCGTGCCAATCGTGACAATTGTGCCGTTTATGATATGGGAAGGACGTTGGAGAGATATTTTCAGGATACCCTGGATACCTGTTGCCGCTGCTATCGTGGTAGTGCTGCCCTGGTCCCTGATGATTCATTTCAGGGAAGCCGATTTCTGGAACTATTTTTTCTGGACCGAGCACATAGCACGGTTCCTGTCTCCTGTTGCAGGCCAGCATAATAAACCCTTCTGGTATTTTGTGCCAATAATGATTGGCGGCGCTCTACCGTGGATAGCCCTGTTGCCTGCAACGGTTCAGGGGGTAAGGCATAAAAACCCGCACTCATCCCTTATCAGATTTTCCTTGTGCTGGTTTCTCTTCCCGTTTCTTTTTTTCTCGGCCTGCGGGGGAAAACTCTCCACCTATATCCTGCCCTGCTTTCCCCCTCTTTCCGTTCTCATGGCAGTCGGCCTTTATAGATATTCTGAGATAACGAAGCACCGCGCATTCAAGATCGGCACATCGGCCATTTCCTTGCTTGGCGGTGTCCTTGCATTGGGACTATTTGTCACCCAGCTTACAGATATTTTTGGTGCCAGGGCCTACTCAGAAAGTGAGGCCTGGAAATGGCCCATCGGTGTAGGGGTATTCCTGGCCTGGAGCCTGCTTTCATTGCTCGCTGCAACACGAAGGGATTTTTTTAAGGGTGTGGCATTATTCTGTGCAGGTACGGCCGTTTTTTTGTTCAGCACCAACTTTATTATTCCTGATCAGGTCATGGAGGAAATAGCCCCCGGAGAGTTCCTGTCTCGCCAGTCCCATATGATCAGAGAAGATACCCGGCTTTTCTCAGACAAATACCTGATTCACGCGGTATGCTGGTTCTATAAGAGAAATGACGTCACCCTTGTGGGCAAGAGCGGGGAACATGCATACGGGCTGAGCTATGATGAGTCAAAGCATCGCCTGTTGACGGTTCAGCAGTTTGCGGAACATATCCGGAAAATGCAGGGGAAGGAGGCGATCCTTATCACAGAAGCGGAATTTTTCGAGAAACACGGGGAGCAGCTTCCCGAACCAAAGGTGAAAGTCAGTGATGCCGGCTTTGTCTTTGCCCGCTTTTAGTCGGAAATGGGGGGATCTCGGGATGTTTCCATCCCCTCCTGGCCTCGACCAGTTTGGAATAGCGGTAAAAGGTCCCCTCAAAGTTGCCGAACGCTATGACAAAACCAGGCCATCCGTCAAGTATTCCAAGTTCCAGACAATAGCTCCTGAAGAAGGCCCAGAGGCCGTGGGAAAGGGCCTTGGTCATCGAATCTTTGACCCCCCTTGCCTCGAGTTTTTCCACGCCAAGGCTCGAATAACGATTTGCCTTGGCCACAATCTCGGATAATTCACCAAACGGTATCTGCCATATTGCGTTATGTAAATATCCTAAACGACCGGAAAGCTCAAAGCCTTCATGCACGGGATCCTCTGTATACTTCATCTTACCGCTTCGAAACAACTGCGGCTGCCGATAATCAGGAAACCAGTGGGAATGTCTTATCCATCGTCCCATAAACCAGTTTTTCCTTGGGACATGGTAGGCGTCCAGGGCATCAGGCGAGGAGATGATCCGCCTTATCTCGTCACGCGCTTCAGGAGTACAGCGCTCATCAGAGTCAAGGCTGAAAATCCAGTCATATTGACATGCCTCTATAGCCCTGTTGCGTAGTTTTCCAAACCCTTCAAAAGGAATTTGGATTACACGCGCGCCGTGCTTTTCAGCTATTTCCGCTGTCCGGTCTGTACTGTATGAATCAGCAACAATGACCTCATCTGCCCAGGTAACAGTGGAAACAGCCTTTGCTATCTTGTATTCTTCATTATAGGCAATTATATAAGCTGAGATTTTTTCCATATTTATTTCCTACCCTAAATTTCTCAAATACGTTCTGAAGTTCGGTCACAACAGCAAACAGTAAAAAAGTGCCGGCATCCCTGATCTGAATAAATCAAAAAGAGATCCCGGTGCCTGTCTTGTATGCCGCTAATTATTGAGCTGTTACTACTTCAGACAGCATTACATGATCGACTTGATTTTAGAAACAGAATTAATGCAGCCCTTATATCGTGTCTATCCTGTTATCCTGTCGAATATTTCTATAGAAATATCAGGCAATTTCACGGGTTTTGTAGAAGCTGATATCCGGCCACTTCTCCATGTAGAAACCAAGGTTCCATTCACTCGTTGCCAGAAATGCCAGAGTGCCTTCAGAGTCCCTGACAATACTGGTTCTGTTTTTATTTTCAAACTCAGCCATTTTTTTGGGATCATCGCAGTCAATCCATCTGGCGACCTTATAATCAACCGGTTCATAAACAGCATCAACACCGTATTCGGACTTGAGCCTGGCCATTGTAATATCAAACTGCAGACGCCCGACTGCGCCGAGTATGTAATCATTGCCCGTGACCGGACGGAAAACCTGGACAGCCCCTTCTTCTGCAAGCTGTGTCAGCCCTTTTTGAAGATGCTTGATCTTTAACGGATTTTTCAGTATGACCCTGCGGAAATACTCAGGCGCGAAGTTCGGGATACCTGTGAATTTCAGCAGTTCCTTTTCAGAAAAGGTATCACCTATCTTAATTGTGCCGTGGTTATGAATTCCGATAATATCACCGGGAAAGGCTTCTTCAATATTCTCTCTCTCTCTTGCCATAAAGATCGTGGCATTTGCAAGAGAGATTTCCTTGTCGACCCTGTGATGCATCACTTTCATCCCGCGTGTGAATCTCCCGGAGCAGATCCTGATAAATGCTATCCTGTCCCTGTGGGCAGGATTCATGTTTGCCTGAATTTTAAAAGCAAAGCCTGAAAACGGTTTTTCATAAGGCGAAACATCACGTGAGACAGCAGGCCTGACGCCAGGGGGAGGGGCCATCTGCACAAAAGCATCAAGCATCTCTTTCACACCAAAATTATTGATTGCGCTTCCAAAGAATACCGGCGTCTGATTTCCCCTCAGGTAATGTTCAAGCTCAAACGGGTTGGCCGCTCCCTCAATTAATTCAATCTCATCACGAAGTTCATCGGCCTGGCTTTCAAGATACTCATCCAATCTGGAATCAGACAGGTCTTTTATAACAATGCCGTTCCTTGCTGCTGTGTCCTGTCCGGGAGTAAACAGGTGAAGCTCATGATGATACAGATTGTAGACCCCCCGAAACCTCTTGCCCATACCAATGGGCCAGGACAGGGGCGCGCATTCAATCTGAAGTTTATTCTCGATATCATCCAGGATATCAAGGGGGCTCATTCCTTCACGGTCGAGCTTGTTAATAAATGTTATTATAGGGGTATTCCTCATTCTGCAGACTTCCATCAGTTTTTCCGTCTGGGTTTCTACCCCTTTACCGCTGTCAATTACCATCAATGCGCTGTCAACGGCAGTAAGGACCCTGTAGGTGTCCTCTGAAAAATCCTGGTGCCCCGGGGTATCCAACAGGTTGATTTCAAATCCCCTGTATCTGAATTTCATTACAGATGTTGTGATTGATATCCCGCGTTCCTTTTCAATTTCCATCCAGTCGCTCACGGCATGCCTGACTGCCTTACGGGCCTTGACAGCTCCGGCCTGCTGGATCGCGCCTCCGAAAAGGAGGAGCTTTTCAGTCAACGTGGTTTTTCCCGCATCAGGATGACTGATAATCCCGAAGGTACGTCGCTTATCAATTTCTTTTCTGTTATACATTTCTATATGGTTTGTTTATTTGCAGCGTTCATGGGTTCAAAGGTTCAGGGGTTCGGCTCCATTCTCGTCCATGGACTGCGTTTGGGATGCATATTTACAAGAAAAGCGTCAGCTTCATCAGGCCGAATCCAAAATTGGGGAAATGAGCATTTTTACCGATGACTTCGGGTCTTTAATACCTTCTTTGTCCTTAACCCTGAACGTTGAACCTTGAACCTGTGAACGGTTACGTTTGTTTACGCAGGCGGATGGCCTCAGGTGTTACCTCGACCAGTTCGTCCTCATTGATGTATGAAATGCATTCTTCAAGGCTCATCTTTGTCGGAGGTGTGAGAATCACGTTTTCATCCGACCCTGAGGCACGCATGTTCGTCAATTTTTTGCCTTTTGCAGGGTTGACCACCAGGTCCTGTGGCCTGCAGTGTTCACCGATTATCTGACCGCCATAAATCCTGGTTCCAGGCCCATGAAAGAGCTTTCCCCGATCCTGAAGGTTAAACAGGGCATAGGCCACGGTTGTGCAGGATTCCTTGGCCACCAGGACGCCTTTATTACGGTTTCGAATTTCACCTGCGAAAGGTCCGTACTCCAAAAAGACATAATTCATAATCCCCATGCCTTTTGTGTCCGTTAAAAACTCCGATCGAAATCCTAAAAGGCCGCGTGTAGGGATCTTGTAGATCAGACGGGCTATCCCATTGTCCTGGTTCATCTCAAGCAACCGGCCCTTAAGCTCTCCCAGTTTTTCAATGACTGTGCCCATGTACTGTTTGTCAACGTCGATCGTCAGTTCTTCAAAGGGTTCAAGGCGTCTGCCGTTCTCTTCTTTGATAATGACCTGGGGCCTGGTAACCTGGAATTCATATCCCTCACGCCGCATTTTCTCGATGAGGATCGAAATGTGCAGTTCTCCCCTGCCCGAGACCTTGAAACCTCTGCCGCTATCCAGTTCTTCGATTAGAAGGGCCGCATCGGAGAGGGCCTCCCTTTTCAGCCGCTCCGCCAGATGAGTTGAAGTACAGTATGTGCCTTCGGTTCCGGCAAAAGGTGAATCATTTGGAATGAAATTGGTGGAAATAGTACATGGGTCGATTTCCATGGGAGGAAGGGGGACAGGATCGTCCGGGTCGGTGTAAGTTACACCGAGAGTAACATCATCCATCCCTGCAACGGCAACTATTTCGCCAACCCCGGCGATATCAGTGGCAACTTTCTTGTTCCCTTCAAAGCGGTACACCTTGGTGATGCGAGCCGGGACAAGCGCTCCATCACGCCGTGCCATGACAATTTCCTTGTTGATATTTAATGTCCCACCCGTTATCTTTCCGATCCCCAATCGCCCAAGATAGGGAGAATAGTCAATAGAACTCACCAGCATTTGAAGTGGTGACCGAGGATCCCCTGCAGGCGCAGGTATATGTGCAATGATCTTTTCAAAAAGATATTCCATGGACAATTTTTTGCCTGTAACTTCGGAGAGGAGATAACCTTCCTTTGCAGAGGCAAAAACAACCGGAAAATCAAGGATATGATCCGGTGCGTTCAGCTTGATAAAGAGATCAAAGACCTGATCGACGGCCCATTCCGGCCGGGCCGCAGGTTTGTCTATCTTGTTGATAACAACAATAATGGGTAGTTCAAGCGCAAGAGACTTCTTGAGCACAAAATAGGTCTGCGGCATTGGACCTTCCTGGGCATCAACGAGCAGAACGGCACCGTCGGCCATCCTCAGGACCCGTTCAACCTGACCGCCGAAATCGGCATGACCGGGAGTGTCTACGATATTGATCCGATAGTCCTTATAACGGAATGAGGCGTTCTTGGATGCAATCGTAATACCTCGTTCCCGTTCCAGATCCATTGAGTCCATAAAGCGTTCGGCCACGCGCTCATTTTCCCGGAACATCCCACTCTGCTTGAACATCTGGTCTACAAGCGTTGTTTTTCCATGATCAACATGTGCGATAATCGCAATATTTCTGATATTGTTCTGATCCATTT
>JAYEIR010000029.1:0-6267 GCA_034660135.1 Thermodesulfobacteriota bacterium | reverse complement strand
TGGCCTAAGCCCATTCGGCCTTCTCATCAATAAAAAGGCTCCTATCATTCGGGCCGCGATGAGCGACTGTTGAAATCGCCTCAGGGAGTGAATCCCGCAAGCGACCAAACTCTCGATTCGATTTAAATCCGACTATTCCGCACATAACAGATTTTCCTAAAAAGCAGTCTTCTTTGTTTCACATGGAAATGGGTCTATACTTTTACAAAAGGCCGAGGCGCTGGGAAAATCGGAGGTTGCTCTGGTTTGAGCACCTTGTATTTCCCGTTGGAAAAAAGGACCGCCCAATCCTTAAAATCATAATCCAACCCGTATTGTTTAGCCTTTGCCATATCCTTTTGAGAAAAGTAAACAACATCATACTCATAACGTTTCATTAACGCCTGCAGATCTTCATTGGGGAATGGATAGACCTTTTCATAAAAGCGCAGAAATTCTGAGAAAGGGAAAAAGCGGTTTCTAAAGTTTCCCGGGAAATGAGCGACACCCTTGCCTGATTCATAAGCTAACTGCAATGCGTCGTTCAAATAGACCGGCAAAATTCTGCCAATATCCTTTTCAGAGCGAAGAAATGAAACCATTTCTTCAAAATCCGGCTGGTCTCTCGCCTTTTCTGAATACGTGTATATGAAAATAGCAATGAATAAGGCATAAAGAACCGTCTCATAACCCAAAACCCAGTACACAAAAGGAAAAAGCCCCCCCCACATGCATATCAAAAGGAACTGAGGGAAAAGGGCATATTCTAGGTAACGATCAGCCTCGCCCAAAAACAGGAAAGGCCTGAGAGACGTTACGAGGAACAAGAGCAATGAGGCGCCTATCCATACCAAAAGAAGAGTTGAGAACCTGTCCGTAACAGATGCACCTGTCAGAAAAAGAAAACCTATATAAAAAAGCTGTGGGTTTTTTATTAGCATAAGAGCATATGTGTTATCCATCAAAAGGGTCTGTGCCGCTTTTTTGGGGGCACGATAAAGGTCTAACAGTACAGTCTTCAGATCTTTCCATTTGTTTTTGTTTGTAACCAGATAGAACCTCTCTGATATGGCTTTGCGATAATATCGGCAATGCTCCCAATGTCCCAGGGCTATCTCCTTATATTTTCCTCCTGAAAAGCCAAAGGCAAAGAAAAGGCCGATTACTGGAACCTCAAGCCAGGTCATGTCCCGGAAAAAAAGGAAAAAGACACAATAGAAAAGCGAGAGCACCTGGGCAGCGAACTTGCTTGTCAGGAGTAACATACCGCCAAAGAGCCCGGCCAATAATAAGAAGACCAAGCCGCCATCAAGAAAATGGATTATTGTGAACGATATGCACAATGTAAAAAAAAGTTCCCCAAGGGTACGAGGTGTGCCTTGATAGGCCCTTGGGCCAGCGCCCACACTTGTCAATGAAGGAGACATGAGAAACATCAGCGAAACCAAGAGGGCGGTAAATGACAATTCCAGCTGGCAATGGGCCTTTACCAGGTAATAAATGGAAAAGAAATAGACCGCTAACCCGTGAACGGCATCAAAGACGGCACTTGCCCATCGTTCGATCTCAAATCGCCATGCCCTGGGAAATAAGGCCAAAAAATAATGAAAAGCGGGCGGATAATCATATATTCCGGGTAGCAGGAGTGCGTCAATGGTCTTTGGAAGCCTGAAATGGTTGTTTCGGATCCTGTGAGCCGCAAGAAGATGGTAATAGGTATCCATTCCTCTGGCTCCGGGGCAAAAGAGTCGAGGTAATATCCTGGTGGACAGGGATATGGCGGATACAATAAGGACATGCCACCAGCACATCTTTTCAAACATTACAGAGATAGGGTCCATGATGAAATGCTAAAGAACACTCCTGTCGCCAGCCATCAAAATGATGTTGGCTTTTGGCTCCTGCCACGAAATCCGGGATAATCACAAATGCGCATAAGGGATTTCTTCAGAAACAGGGGCATTTCCAAAGAATTATAGATGGCCTTGTCATCCGAACTGAACACGCCTAAATATCTGCTTCCCCAAACGTATATCCCACAGGCGGCCAGGCTGATAGCAATACAGATAAACCAGGGCTTGAATAATACGAGACCGGCTAACTGAATACAGACAATGCCAAAGAATAACCATGATACTCCAAATATGGAATCAAACCGACTTTTGATCAAGAAAGAGTATGAAATCGTGACGCAACAATAGGAAAAGGTGGTGGCCATTGCTGCACCCATGATCCCAATATGCGGGACAAGGGCCATATCCAACACGAGATTAAGTATGGATGCAGTAAAATTGACGATGACCATTTTGGATACCATATTATAGCCGACAAATATGGGCACAATCAATGCGTTCATCACGCTGAGGTTAAGGCAGACCAAGAGCACCAGAAAGACATTGACTGATTGTATGAATGCCGGACCGAATGCCAAAGGAATCAGCCAAATGGATATCAACCCTGCCAGCATAAAGACAAACCCCCATAGATATGAGATCTGTGGGAGTATCCTCCGAATAAATCGGACCGTTGTGTCTTCCCTGTGTTGCACGGCTAATGTTATAAAGATGGGCGTCAATACCGCGGGCATAAGCAGAACAATGGATTCAACAGCACCCAGTCCACTGTAAGCCAGGGAATAAATCCCGACATCATGCAGTGAAGAGAAATGCTTCACAATCGCAATATCCACCCACCCAAATACAAATCCCCCAAAAGATGTCAACAACAAGGGGTATGAGAATCGAAGAAATTTTTTGCATAAGGACAGGTTGAATCCAAAAGGCCAGCAGGCATGCCTTCCCGAAGACATAAGAAAATAGATCCTGCACAACAGGCATGTCCCGATATAGATCCACAATATTGTGAACAAATTCTTTCCAACTGTCCAGACCAGGACAAGAATCAGGCCCTTCTCTATTAGTTGCAGGACGGACAGCTGTTTGAATTCCGTGGTCACCTGGGCTACCTGATTTGCATAATCCGTCGTTAGAAGAGAGAAAAGATGAAGAAAAACAATGAGGATTATAGGAGATGGCAAATCCAGGTAATCTACGAGTTGAGATCTTCCTGCAATAAGCATCCCCCCTGTCAGCAGGACAAGGGTGAAGACAACCAGATTCCTGCACCAGAACACTTCGCTTATGGGGTTGCCCTTGTTTGCATTAATCATGGAAAAACGGGTGTAGCCAATTGCTGTCCAACTCACTGTCAAGCAATAGAGAAACTGGGTGACCATCAAAAAAACACTCATCTTGCCAAACAGTTCGGTGCCTAAGTTTCTTGTAATAACCGCCAGTATAAGGAGGTGAGTTACCTGCACCAGTACCTTGGAAAGGCCCAGAAAACCAAAATTGGATGCGGATACTTCTATGCTCTTGTTCAGGTCGAGAGTCATATAGTGTTTAGCCGGAATTCTGACAGGCCCCGGACCGGGGATTGGGGGTCTTTTTCGTTGATATAGAAAAGGCGCTTTTGTAACTGTTCACGGGGGTCAGGGATAAGGGCTCTTGCTGTATCATTTCAGAATAAATCTCTTTTTCTTTTGCAATAATATTCTCAGGCAAAAAAAGGCTTTGACCTATTTCTCTTGCCCTTATGCCATATTGCCTTGCTTCTTCTGAATGGTCTAATATGAACGCCATTGCCTGGCTTAAGGCAGGAATATTTCTAAAATTTACTAAAATGCCGGAATAGTTGTCGACGATCAATTCAGAGTGCCATTCAAAATCATAGGCTATTATGGGGAGTCTTGCCAAGGCCGCTTCCACCAGAACTGAGCCAGCCAGCGGACAAACAATCATATCCACGGAAACAAACAGGTTCTTGAGGAACTGGTTGTCTTTATACCCCAGAAACCGGACCCTTTTCTGAAGGCCGTTTTCTTGAACAAGCCTTTCGAGATTCGCACGATCAGGACCATCTCCAACTATGACGAGGCAAACATCTTTGCGGTGTTCTGCCAGGGCCTTAAAGGCTACCACCGTATCGCCGGGATATTTCTCGGCAGAAAGCCGGCCGCAATATAGGATGATCTTCCCTGTGACGTCTAGGGTATCACGAAGATTCTCCCTCGTGGACACGTCCTCGAACAGGTCAGGCTGGATATTGACCCTCACCACCGCAGAGCGATCAAGCGGTGCACCGCAATAGATTGCATAATCCAGGTTGTTCTTGTTTCCCCCGAAGATAAAATCAGAATGCCTGTATACAAATCCCTCCAGGGCCTTTTCCAGCTTCCTTGATATCTTATGGAAAAAGAAAGGGAAAGCAGCCGGTAACCAAACAGACTTATGGGTTCCAAGGTAGATGAGGTCGAAATTCGCGCGCACATCCTGGATGTGTTTAATGTGCAGGACCCTCTTCAGTAAAACCCCTTTAAACCCCATTACATGCGGTTCCATGGACCGTATCACACCCACTCTGTTCTCTTTAATAAACCTGCAGATAAAAAAGAGGGAATAGGCCTGGCCCAACACAAATGAGAAATATCTGAATCCTAATTTGTGCAACCGATTGATCCCGGCAGGATACTCAGTATCAATAAGCTTCAACCGGGGTGTCACGGAGACGTCATGATGGGCTGGACTGCCCGGGCAAAGGAAAAATATTTTTTCAAAAAAATCATTGTCAAGAGAAGCAAGATGCTCGGTGCCCCTGTCTTTTACGGATTCATAGCCCGATGGGCTGAGTATGAGGAGAACTTTTTCCATGCCTTCATGGGGTCCCCGCTGCCACAGTTTAAGGGAAAAAAAAGTTGCCCAAAAAACCGGCAATCCAATAAGCGCAAAGAATAGATCAGCAAGAAGGATCATAATCAATCCAGAGATAACGGCTGTGTATTGTTATCGTAAAATAGAAATGTGACGTTTCCATCATTCTCAACCTTCACAACCCCGGCAGGTTTACAGGGTGTTCCAATCGCAATTGTGTGGGATGGGACATCTCGATTGACAAAGGAACATGCTCCAATGACACAATGATCTCCTATTGTCACTCCTTTGGCGATAACTGTCCGGGCCCCAATGTGGCAGCAATTACCAATCCTGACCGGAGCACGCTCATATTCTGCTTTGCCGTACGACAGGGCCCACTTCACGGTGTCATGGGTGTAGATATGAACCCCGGCACTGACGCTGCAGTTGTCTCCGATAGTCAAGCTGCCGGAACCATCGAGAAGTGTGTACGGGCCTATCCATGTGTTCTTCCCGACAGCAACATCACCGTAGACGTAACTGTTGTGATATATGCTTGTGCCTTCTCCAAAACCAAGACTCCCGGCCCGTTCCCACCTGTCAAAGATCATTTCCTCAAAAGGCAGGTCCCTTTTCCATTTTTGTCTCAAGCTGCCACGGAGCTTTTTGTACAGCGCCAGAATGGACTTTTTCAACATTTCTGAACTATTCATCGATCATGTGACCTTCCATCAGAAATTTACAAACTCATATTCAGCTATTTTTGACAGGATTAACAGGATGTTTGAAAGACGAACGTCGAACATCGAACATTCAACGTCCAACATCGAATGAAAAAACAAAAGCCCAATTCGCTCCAATTTTAAATTTTTAATTAATTCAACATTCGATGTTGGACGTTCGATGTTGGACGTTCACTTTTTATCATGTCTATCCTGTTATCCTGTCAAATATTTTCCCTTTGCAAAAGGGACTTTTTTCAATTTTCAAATTTCTGTCTATTGAACTTAGCCCAAAAACCGCCGGCACCACAACTCAAAGCTCAGGAGTGACCATATAAAAAGCCTCCTGTTTGCCCTGCCCTGAAAGTGCTCTTCCACCAACCCTTGAACAGCCTTTTGGTCAAGATAGTCATAAATGCGGGCGTTGTCGTCAAACAGGGTGGTTCTTACATAATCAATGCTTTCTCCCTTGAACCACGAGGCGTCAGGGGCTGAGAAACCCTGTTTAACCCCTTCTGTTATCTTTTCAGGTATATACCGCTTCATCACCTTCCGCAACAGGACCTTTCCGTCCTTTGTCTTTTGAAAATACTTCTGAGGCTTTGCCCCCGGCTCGTTCTCGTTCATCCTTATCACATCAGACAGATTATCAAGTTTGAGTCTCACCGGGAGCTGCATGGCAAAATCTACCAGATCATTGTCCAGGAAAGGCAGCCTGGTCTCAAGACCTTGAGACATGCTCAGCTTGTCATCTACAATCAACAGGCCGTGCAGAAATGTTTTTGCTTCGAAATACATAGAGTGGTGGACATAATCCTCCGGCCTTGCAATGGATTTGGTCCTTTTCTTGAAAACATCCCTGAAGATGTCCCTGG
>JAYEIR010000028.1:0-6298 GCA_034660135.1 Thermodesulfobacteriota bacterium | reverse complement strand
CCGGAGATGGAGGTTATTTTTGATAGCCGGAAGTGCAGCGGCTGCGAACTGTGCGTATCGGCTTGCCCGGCACGGGCCATGGCGGTGAAGTTCAACAGGGGTCTCCTGATGAATGACCAGCCGTAAATTTTCCTGACAGACCCTTAGACCCAATCCTTTTATTATCCTGCAAGTATCCCGGATTTTAAACTACGCGTGAGCAAATAATGGCTTTATTATGGCTGAACTATCCCCGGATGATGTAGTAGTTGCCCTTAGCGGAGGGCTGGACAGCTCTCTCGCTGCTGCCTTGTTGAAAATGGCGGGGTGGAAAATCCATGGGATCCATTTTATGGTCCCGGGTCCCATCCAGGGCACAGAGGCGAGGATAGATAGTGCCCGGGATATTGCCGGAGAGTTAGAGATCCCACTAAAGATAATGGACTTGAGAAAGGCCTTCAACGAATGTGTAGTACGTCCGTTTATTAAGGCCTATTCGAATGGACTGACGCCAAATCCATGTGTGACGTGCAATGAGCTCATCAAGTTTGAATATCTCCGGCAGTATGCAGACCTGAAAGGCATTCGTTATTTGGCCACAGGGCACTATGTCAGAATTAACAGAGAAGAGGGCGCCCCTAATGTAGGGCTTTGGAGAGGCAGGGACAGAGTCAAGGATCAGTCTTATTTCCTGCACAGGGTCAGTCAGGCGTGTCTATCAAGGACTGTTTTTCCTCTCGGGGAAATCACAAAAGAAGAGTCGCGACAAAAGGCCGGTGAATTGGGCCTGCCTGTCCAGGGAATCTCTGAAAGCCAGGAAATCTGTTTTCTGCAGGGTGAGGATTATCGTATTTTTCTTGAGAGTCAAAAGACTATAGGGCCAGGCACAGAGGGAAAGATCATCAATGATTATGGTGAAACCTTAGGTGAGCATGCCGGTGTTTTCAGGTATACTATCGGCCAGAGACATGGTCTTGGCATTGCCTCTTCCAGGCCTTATTATGTAAAGGAACTGAGGCCTCAGACAAACGAAGTGGTGGTTGGGAGAAAAGAGGACCTCTATTCAACTATAGTTGATGTGGAGATATTTAACTGGATTGAAGGGCCTCTCTGTGAAGGAACCATGCGGGCCCTGGCCCAGATCAGGTATCGTCACAGGGCAGCTCCGGGTCGCCTTACGGTGATTTCGCCCGACAGGGTGAGGTTTGTGTTTGATGAGCCGCAATGGGCAGTTACGCCGGGGCAGGCCCTTGTCTGTTATGAAGGGGATCGAGTGATAGGCGGGGGGTGGATAAGAAAGACGTGAAAAAATCATTCAAGATTATAACCCTTGGATGCAAGGTCAACCAGTATGAATCCGCCTGGCTTGAGGAAAGATTTATCCTCGCCGGATACTACAAGGCTGTCAAAGGCGAGCCGGCTGATGTTGCTGTTATAAATACATGCATTGTCACGCAAAAGGCTGCTCATCAGTCAAGGCAGGCCATAAGCAAAGCACTGAGGGAGAACCCTGGAGGAATGGTGGCGGCTGTAGGTTGTTATGCCCAGGTCTTCCCGGATGATCTCTCCCGGATGAAGGGTATCGGTCTGATTGCGGGCAATACAGTGAAAGGGCGGTTGCATGAATTCCTTTTGAATGAAGCAGATCCACGGAACCCCGCTGTTTTATTAAAAGATTTTCAAGCCGGCATGCCCTTTGAGTTATTGCCGATAAAGAGTTTCTCTAACAGGACCAGGGCTTATTTGAAGATCCAGGACGGGTGCGAGTCATTCTGCAGCTATTGCATAGTACCTTTTGCAAGGGGGCCTTATAGAAGTCTTGATCCGGAAAAGGCCCTGTGCATGTTGGAGACGCTTTCTGAGCAGGGTTACAAGGAGGTGGTCTTAACAGGCATCCACTTAGGCAGGTATGGCATTGACCTTAAGGAGGATATGAATCTGAGCCGTTTGCTCCAGGCTATTGGAAAAAGGAGGATTCCGGTAAGGATCAGGCTGAGTTCGATTGAACCAAATGAGATAAATGACGAGATTATAGAGATGATGGCGAATGAGAACCGGCTGTGCCGCCATTTTCATATCTCCTTGCAAAGCGGTGATGACCGGATCCTCCAAAAGATGAACCGGAGATATACTTCACAGGACTTTGCCAGGCTGGTTGAACGCATCTATGCAAAGGTACCTCAAGCCGCTATCGGCGTTGATATCATGTCCGGATTCCCTGGGGAAGAGCAGGTCTCACATCAGAATACATTTGCCCTGATCCGGGATCTGCCGGTATCCTATCTCCATGTCTTTCCCTTCTCATCCCGGTCTGGAACATCTGCTTCAGACTTTGATGGCCAGGTGGATCCAGCGGTTATTACTGTCAGGGCGGCAGATCTGAGAGATATGGGAAAATTGAAAAAGGCTGAATTCTTTCAAAGATGCCTCGGACACGAATTTGAGGCAATATGCGAAGGATGGCATACGGATGAAAAAATAAGCGTTAAGGCTGTGAGTGACAATTACTTGCCCCTTACTTTTCCTGCCACGCGGGAACTGCGGGGAGAACTTGTAGTAGTTCATGCGGAAAAAGTGGCCGGCAATAGGGTGACCGGATCCTGCAAACAAAAGAGTAGAACAATAGGGCTTGAACAGCCTGAAGAAGTGAATTCGTAACAGCTCAATAATTAGCGGCATACGAGACAGTCGCCGGGATCCCTTTTTAAAACCGCTAATTATTGAGCTGTTACCTTTTGCCTTTATTTAACCGGGACGGCTTGATCAAATTTTCAAATAGCCCAGGCTGGTAGAGATCTCGTTTGTGGAGCGTTTCACTAATCTCACGATGCGCCGGACTTCCTTTTCACTACTCTGGCTGATAGGTAAGGCCACACCCAGGGCGGCCGCGACTTCCCGGGAAAAATCTCTGATGGGAGCTGCGATGCCAATGATTCCTTCCACAGCTTCTTCCGTCTCTACGACATAACCGTCTTTCCGGATTTGCTCCAGGCGAAGACTAAACGCGTCCCAATCAGTAATGGAGTGAGGGGTATGAGGTTCCAACGGATTTCTCTTTAATATTTCTTTTGCCTTTTCCGGCCTAAGATAGGCCATCAAGATCATGCCCAACATACCGTAATGCAGAGGTCTTCGCCAGCCGATGTCTGATGAAATACGTATCATCCCACGGCCTTCTCGTTTGTCCACATAGACCAATTGATCTTCCATCATTACCCCTAACAGGATGGTTGCCTCTGTTTCATGTTGAAGATGGGTCATGGGAAGAGCTGCAGCCTTACGAAGGGAAAAAGAGGAAAAAACAATGCCGCCTAATTCAAACAGGCGTAACCCCAACTGGTAGCGTTTGGTGTTAAGATCTTGTTGGAGGTAACCTCGATATGTCAAATTTGAAATCAGTCGTTTTGCGGTCGTTTTGTTGAGTTTAGTAAGTTTGACGACTTCAGACAGACTCATTTCTCTGTTCTGAAAAGTGAAGCAGTCAAGAATATCCAAGGCCCTCTCTAAGGACTGTACCCTATAAACAGATTCTTCATTTTTTTTTATTTTCATATTATGAAACCATATATTATTATTGAGATTATATCTCCATCATTCGATTGGTTTTCGCCGGGTATTTTCTTGCCTCAGCAACTGGCACTGTCAAGCCATGTAAACTATAGCCCACTGGATCCCTTTTTAAAACCGCTAATTATTGAGCTGTTACCTACAAGTCTGGTCGATTTCAATTTCATGCATATTCTATATATGAAAGTGAAAGATGTCAATTGAGGATATTTTTTTATAGAGACCTTGATCAAAATTCAAAGAAATATTCATTTTTTTCTTGACACCCTTTACAGAGTGATGATAAATGATAAATATATGGAATATAGGTTCATAATGTGAAACTTTAGTGAAGGGGGGTTTTCGCCATGATTGATAATTTGAGAGATTTTTTAGATGCCTTAAAGGAAAGAAACAAACTTTCAACTGTAAACGGTGCGGACTGGGATCTTGAAATTGGGACTATCAACGAACTGATGGCGGAGCGACAGGGTCCCGGTTTGGTCTTCGATGAGATCAAGGGATTTCCTAAGGGATTTCGTGTGGCCACAAATCTCATGCACCATGAAATTGGACAGAGATTGGCCTTCGGATTCCCCGAGGAGATGACTAAACTCGAATGTGTAGCGGATTGGAAAGAAAAGTGGAGCAAATTTCAACCGGTATCACCGGTGGAGATGGAAGACGGCCCAATCAGGGAGAATATCCTTAAAGGGGATGACATCGACATTTATAAGATTCCTACACCCAAGTGGCATACCCATGACGGAGGTCGTTACATTGGCACAGGAGTTATTACCATTACCAGAGATCCGGATGATGGTTGGGTAAACTTCGGCACATACCGGGTGATGATCCACGATAAGACTACGCTGGCCTTTTATGCATCACCCGGCAAACATGCTACCATCATGCGTGAAAAATACTGGGCAATGGGTAAACCATGTCCCGTGGCCATGTGCTTTGGCCAAGACCCGCTTCTGTTTGGCCTGTCGACCATGCCTTTACCCTGGGGCACCTCTGAATATGACATGGCGGGTTACATTAAAGGTAAAGGGATTGAGGTTATTATTGATCCTGAAACAGGCCTTCCCATACCAGCCACGGCTGAAATTGTGGCCTGTGGTTTTTCTCCTCCGCCGGAGGAAGACAGCCGTCAGGAAGGTCCCTTTGGCGAGTGGCAGGGCTACTATGCCTCGGGGACGAGGAATGAACCGGTAGTACACATCAAGACCCTGTACCACCGGAACGATCCTGTTCTTTTTGGTCAACCCCCGGTGAAACCGCCGGTTAATACATGGTTTCCCATTCCGATCCATACTGCAACCTTCCTTTGGAACGAACTGGAAAAGGCAGGAATGATGGATATCAGGGGGGTATACGTTCATGGCCCTGGGGACCGCATCATTGCCGTCATTTCTCTCAAGCAGCGATATCTCGGGCACGCCAAGCAGGTGGGCACACTGGCGGGGGCGTTTCTTCAGGGGGGCGCCTGCACGGGACGCTATATCATAACAGTGGATGAGGACATAGACCCTTCCAATTTAGATGAGGTGCTTTGGGCGGTCTGTACCCGATGCGATCCGGAGCATTACATCGATATCGTGCCGGGCTTTCTCACCAGCCCGCTGGATCCGATGATCAATCCGGATAAACGCGCTATAAAAGATTACACAACGGCAAAGGTGTTTATAAACGCTTGCAGACCTTACCACTGGAAAGATAAATTCCCGCCGATTAACGTAGCCGGCCCGGAATTAAGGGAAAAGGTCCTCTCTAAATGGTCGGATTTATTTGAAGAGGTATAGGATGATGAAGCCCTGCCCCTAAGGGCTGGTCTCCTTTCCCCCAAACTTGGATTGGCACATTTGAAATGTGGGCTAAAAAATGGGCAAAACAGTGGTCATCGCAGGAACCCTGGATACAAAGGGCGAGGAAACAGATCTCTTGAGGTCTTTGATTCTCAAACGCGGGCACACTGTTCTCATTGCAGATACCGGGATCTTGGGGAAATCCTATCTCGAGGCGGACATTACCCGCAATGAAATCGCAGTGGCCGGTGGGGCAGATATTGCAACCCTGAAGGAGAAGGGAGATGAGGCCTTTGCCCAGAACATCATGGGCGCAGGTCTGAAGAAAATAATTTATCCGCTTGTGGAATCAGGACGTATTCAGGGCCTTCTATCAATTGGAGGGGGACAGGGCTCTACTATTGTTGCGCCCACGCTCAAGTCCTTGCGTCTCGGTTTTCCCAAACTGCTCGTTTCCACAAAGGTTACCCAGGCGGGCCTCCGGCCCTATATCGGTTCAAAAGACGTGGTGATCGTACCTCCTGTAGCCGATCTGGCCGGAATCAACCGTCTTACGCGTCAGATCCTGACTAATGCGGCAGGCGCCATGTGCGGCATGATGGAGATCGAGGCCCCTGAGGGCCGCAATAGACCTCTCGTGGTCATGAGCATGAATGGAACGGTAACGGACTGCGGATTGGCAGTCAAAGGTATGCTTGAGGCCAAAGGATACGAGGTCCTGGTTTTCCACACTATTGGTACCGGCGGTGAGGCGTTAGAGGACTACGTGAAATCCGAAGAGGTTGTCGGGGTAATCGAACTGGCGGTCAACGAGATCACCAATGAGCTTATGGGAGGGCTTGCCTCTGCGGGTCCGGATCGTTTAACTGCCGCTGGAAAAAGGGCTATTCCCCAGATAATCGTTCCCGGCAGCGCTGATTTTATCAATTTCTTGGGCCCTGAGACGGTTCCGGTCAAATACA
>JAYEIR010000027.1:0-6350 GCA_034660135.1 Thermodesulfobacteriota bacterium | reverse complement strand
CATTTTAAAAACCAATAAAGGAGGTATTATACCGGACCGGACCAACAAACCGGCATAGGAGGTAAAAACATGAAAGAAATGAAGATCGGTTGCGGTAAGCCGACCGGCGCAGTGGTCGGCGAACCTGTAAAAGAAAAAACCCAAAAAACAGAACCTGAAAAAATGGAGGAGGCAGCCATGACAACAGCAAAAATCGGTAGCAAGGCCCCTGATTTTGAAGCGCCGGCCTTTCATAGCGGTGAATTCGGCCAGATCAACCTCTCAGATTACCTGGGAAAATGGGTGGTTCTGTGTTTTTACCCTGGAGACTTCACTTTCGTCTGACCCACAGAACTGGCGGCAGTTGCCACCAAATATGAAGACCTCAAGAAACTGGATGTGGAGGTGCTCTCAGTCAGCGTAGACAGTCATTTCGTCCACAAGGTCTGGCAGAAGGAGGAGCTTTCAAAAATGGTGGAAGGTGGTGTTCCCTTTCCAATGGTATCCGATGCAGGCGGTAAGATCGGAGCCGTTTACGGTGTATATGATGAGGCCGGAGGCGTGAATGTCAGAGGCCGTTTTATCATCGACCCGGATGGTGTGATCCAGGCCATTGAAATATTGGCCCCTCCGGTAGGCCGTAACGTGAGCGAGTTATTTCGACAAATCCAGGCATTCCAACTGGTCCGCAAAACCGGTGGTGCCGAGGCAACCCCTTCAGGCTGGCAGCCCGGCAAGCCAACGCTCAAACCCGGCCCCGATCTTGTTGGGAAAGTCTGGGAGGTCTGGAAAACCGATCTGGCTTTCTAATTATATAGAAAGTAAAACCTGCAATTAGCTTTTAGCAATTAGCCGTTAGCTTAAAGACTGCAAGCATTTGTATAACTTTACGCTGAATTGAAACCTTCTTTTTTTGATGCAACCACATTGTCTGCCAACCAATTGATTTTATGCAGCTAACGGCTAACCGCTAATTGCATTTTTTAGATAGAAGCCTTTTCCAGAATCAGGAAGTCGGCAAAAAAATGAGGGCTGGAAGGAGACAATCACAATGGAAAAAAAAGTAAAGATTTATACCACTCCAACCTGACCATACTGCAAGATGGCGAAAGAGTTTCTTTCGCAAAAAGGGGTTGAGTATATTGCTTACGATGTTACCAAAGACAGGGATGCGCTCAGAGAGATGATGAGAATTTCCGATGGTGCGCGCACTGTTCCGGTGATATCCGTGTGCAATGAAGTAATGGTCGGTTTTGACAGTAACAGGGTGGAACAGGCACTGTCTTGCCTTGAACATAGTTCGGAGATCCCGGAAACCGTATGAGGAAATCATGAACGCCATAACCATTTATTCAATGGAAGGATGTCCTTTTTGCATTAAGGCAAAATCGTTTCTGACTGAAAAGGGGATCGGTTTTGCCGAAATCAAGATCAGTCCTGGGTCAAAAGAGTGGGAACAGATGAAGGAAATAACCGGCAGCAACTCCCCTCCTCAGATCCTGGTCCAGGGCGAACCCATAGGAGGTTACAGCGACCTCGTCAACCTGTATGCTACAGGAGACCTGAACAAAAGACTGGGGCTAAGCATGGAAGGCCCGGTTTCCCCGCTTTATGATGTTATTATCATTGGTGGCGGGCCGGCCGGTTTGAGTGCCGCTATCTATGCTGCCAGAAAGGTCCTAAAAACCATTCTAATAAGTAAAAACATCGGCGGACAGGTGGCAGACACTTATGAAATTGAAAATTTTCTTGGTTTTAGCCAGATAGAAACGGCAGACCTGATCGCAAAGTTTGATGAACACGTGGACAGGTACGGGATCGAAAAACTGGTTGGCACAGATGTCAATTCCATTGAGTTGGCAGGAAAAATAAAGAAGGTCACAGACGGCAATGGTAAAACATATTTTTCCAAGACCGTTATCATTGCCACCGGAAAACGGCCTCGGCCTTTAAACGTGTCTGGGGAAAAGGAGTTAATCGGCAGGGGGGTAGCCTATTGCTCCACCTGTGATGCCCCTCTGTTTGCAGGTGCTGACGTGGCAGTAATAGGAGGGGGAAATTCAGCCCTCGAAGCGGCAATAGACCTTGATAAGGTTGCCAACAAGGTCTATATGGTCTCCCTGACTCCACTGACCGGTGATCAGATTGTTCAGGATAAGGTCAGGAATTCATCAAAGGTAACGATCTATACTGAATATGACACAAACAGAATAATCGGGACATCAGCGGTTGAAGGTCTGGAGATAAAATCTCTTGCCACAGGAGAGGTTAGCGTGCTTGATGTGGAAGGTGTATTTATTGAGATAGGCCTTTTGCCTAATTCTGACCTTGTCATCGGTACCCTTGAAACCAATCGGCAGGGGGAAATCGTAACAGATAATATGTGCAGGACAGGCATTTCAGGTGTCTTTGCCTGTGGTGATGTTACCAGTGTTCCGTTCAAACAGGTAATTATTGCTGCCGGTGAAGGGGCAAAGGCTGCCCTGTCGGCATCTGATTATTTGATAAACCAGAGGTGAAATAAATGGAGGTGATCATAAGATGAGTTACGATTTTAATGCAGATGAAATATTCGAAATAGCGGAAGAGATTGAAAGAAACGGGGCAAAGTTTTACAGACAGATGTCGGAGAATTTCTCGGAAACCCCTGTTCGTGAGCTTTTTCTCGACCTTGCTGCAATGGAAGACGATCATGAAAAGGCCTTTGTCTCCATGAGGGCGGATTTGTCGGGCCAGGAACATAAAACAACGATTTTCGATCCTGAAGGAGAATCAGCTCTGTATCTGCGGGCACTGGCCGATCTCCGTGTATTTGACAAAGATGCGCAAGAGGATTTTGTTTTGCCGACCGGGTTATCCGAACAGGAACAAATGCAACGAGTTCTCCACACAGCTATCGGCCTTGAGAAAGATTCCATTGTCTTTTATTTGGGAATGAAGGAGTTGGTGCCCGAGAATCTTGGGAAAGACAAAATTGACGGCATCATTAAGGAGGAAATGGGGCATATTAAACTCCTGAGCAACAGGTTATCATTATTAAAGAAGGTTCTCTGATTTTGGCGTCCTTTCTTTTCTCACATTTTCAATCTCGTCCCTTTTTGGTTTCCAAATTTCTGATTGAATGGAGGGATTATTATGGAGTCAAAGACATTTTCAATACCTCCTAAATCCTGTTGCCGCAGGAGGACTCTATCCGTTTGAATTCCTGCCTTCATTCTTAAGGCAACTACATCCTATCCTGGCGGCATTAGCCATGGCCGCAAGCAGCATAACGGTCGTTTTCAACAGCCTTCTCCTGTACAAAGCCAGAATAGATTAGAGTATAGGATTTTGTGAAATATGGTTCATCCGGAATTTGCGTACTTCTGCAAATTGCATATGATATCAGAAAGTTAAGGAGACAAAGGCCCTTATACATAAATATTTCAGCGTATAGAACAAATTTACTGTTTTCGTTGGTGCCATTTAACAACTTTTAAAACAAAAAGGAGGGTAGTTATGAGTAAGACACAAGAAAATCTTCAGGAAGCTTTTGCAGGAGAATCACAGGCAAATCGAAAGTATTTGGCCTTTGCCAAACAGGCCGACTCGGAAGGCTATCCACAGGTGGCCAAACTCTTCAGGGCTGCAGCGGAGGCCGAAACGGTTCATGCCCACGCACACCTGCGTGCCATGAAGGGTATCGGTAAGACCGCTGAAAACCTTAAAGGAGCAATCTCCGGTGAAACATTTGAGTTTAAAGAGATGTACCCCGGCATGATCGAGACAGCCAAAGAGGAGGGAGAAAAGGCTGCGGATAGATCCTTCACTTATGCTAATAAGGTAGAAGAGATCCATGCAGGACTTTATCAAAAGGCCCTTGACAACATCGACTCTGCTGAAGAAGTTGATTACTACGTCTGCCCTGTTTGTGGCTACACCTGTGAGAATGAGCCTCCGGAAAGGTGCCCCGTATGCGGTGCACTGGCAAAAGTATTTAATAAAGTGGAATAAAGACAGTGTTTAGCCCCGGAAGGCAGGAATGGATTTAGGCTTTTTGCGAATTTGTCAACATTGAAATGTCAAGATATGCCCTTTTGGAAGAAAAATGCCTGTCAAGGATTAAAAGGAGAGGAATCATGCAGGTAAAGCGATTAATATGGATTGTGATTGTCCTGCTATGGTCAACCATCACGGCCTTTGGAGGGAGTGCCCAGGCAGAAGAAACCGATTGTATTGCCTGCCATCGGAACGCTACTCCCGGCCTGGTGGCTGACTGGAAGGCCAGTATGCACTCCGGAGAAGATGTGACGTGTTCCGACTGTCACGGCGATGAACATAAAACTGACAAAGATGCCAGGATGGCCCGGTTACCCGACGAACATGTGTGTGCAGAATGTCATGAAGATCAGTTTAATCAGTTTGTCAAAGGCAAGCACAATTATGGCTGGACTTCACTGAATGCCCTGCCGATCACCCACATGGAGCCCGACGAGCTGATGGAGGGGGGCAAGGGCTGCGGCGGTTGTCACAATATGGGTGTCAAGAGTGAGGCCCAGAAAAAGGAACAGTTAGATAAAGGCTATCGCTACCAGAACAATTCCTGCGATGAGTGTCATACCCGGCACTGTTTTTCTAAAAAAGAGGCCCAGGACCCAAAGGCCTGCCAGCAGTGTCACATGGGTTACGATCATCCCCAGTATGAGATGTGGAGCAGCTCCAAACATGGCACCCGTTATTTTGTTAAGGAAAAAGGCAAGTTACCTGAAATGGCGGCAGCCCCAACCTGCCAGACCTGTCATTTGCCGAACGGCACCCATGAAAACAGGACCGCATGGGGTTTCTTAGGTGTCCGGTTACCGCTGCCTAAAGACAAACAATGGGCAGCCGATCGGGTTACTATCCTGAAGGCCCTGGGGGTATTGAATCCCGAGACCGGTAAACCGACTGCTCGGCTGGAGGTGGTGAAAGCCGCTGATTTAGTTCGGCTGACTGAAGATGCATGGAAGACTGAACGGGAGAAGATGATCAAAATCTGTGCCGGATGTCATGCCGAGCATTATGCCCGCCGGCAGTTGGAGATGGGCGACCGGATGATAAAAAAGGCCGATCATTTGATGGCCCAAGCAATTGAAATTGTCCAAAAGCTTTACAAGGACGGGATTATCAAGAAACCGGGTCACTACCCTTTTGCCTATCCAGACCTCCTCTATTTCAAACAGACTGGTGGCTCATACATAGACCAGGTACTGTTCAGGATGTACATGAAGTATCGGATGCGCACCTATCAGGGTGTTTTCCACGCCAATCCGGATTACGCTTACTGGTATGGCTGGGCCGCAATGACCAAATCCCTGGGAGAAATCAAAGAACTTGACCGCACTATGCGGGCAACCCATAAGGATAAGTAGTGTCCATCCGGAAATGGCCCTTTTTGGTTTCCAAATTTCCGATTGAATGGAGGCATTGTTATGGAGTCAAAGACATTTTCAATACCTCCTAAAATTCAAACCAAGCGGTTATCAGTGAGGTTGTCAGAATATGAAAAAGGAACCGGAAAAACAGGTTACAAAAAAATACACCAAGTCCATTTCCGGCGACCTTATCGGTGATATCCGTTCGCTCATTTAAACTGCCGGACAGAATGTCGCCGTTACGGTTAACGCCAGCTTAACTATTCTTTACTGGCAGATCGGCAGCCGTATCCGCCAAGATATTTTGAAGGAAAAACGGGCGGACTATGGACTGGAAATTGTCGCGACGCTGTCACGACAATTAACCGACGATTATGGCAATAATTTTAACGAAAAAAACCTTCGCAGGATAATTCAATTTGCTGAAATCTTTCCAGATAAAGAAATTGTCGTATCACTGATACGACAATTAAGTTGGAGCAAAAACTCCACAAAGCGGTTGAACTGGCGCGGAAACGGCTGGAGGCAAAACCTGCGTAGTGCAACACAGAATACAAATGATGTCAGCGGGATAAAGTGAATCGGAGGATAGCATACATTTTATTGCCTTTTTTATTCGGGAAATAGGTATACTGTCACCAAAATCATCAGAATTCGATAGGAGAATACTGAAATGTCATGAACATCCTCAAAGTCTGCACTTGTTCCGTTTGAGCATTGGAGGTCACAATTTGTGACTTCCAATGCCGACAAGATGGGTTTAAGATATAAACCCATGGCCTTTACAGAACGAGGTGCTGCCATGCTTTCAATGGCTTAAGTAAGGGTTAATCATGCCGACAAAAAACAAAGAGAGGGCAAACAAGCTTTCCACCAACATTCTCAATTACTTCGCCGCATTTACCGAGACGAGATTTAATTTCAGAACCCTTATAAATTACCGGTGGACAAATAATGAACTGACCCTCGATTTGTCAA
>JAYEIR010000026.1:0-6383 GCA_034660135.1 Thermodesulfobacteriota bacterium | reverse complement strand
CTCATCCCCTGACTGCAAACCCAGCTCTTCCACTACCTCTGCTGGTTGTTCGGCCAGGAGAGAATGATCACCCACCTTCAATCGTATCTTTGTAAGGGATGATGAAGGAAACATTTCTACTATCGTTGCGTTGAACCTGTTGATGTCAGGGCCGGGCGGGGGATTGGCCGAGATATATATGTCCTGCGGAGAGATTGCTATCTTCTTTATTTTTTGCCCGTCGTCCGGGACAACAATACTGAGCCCTCTGGTTTTGATTTCCACGAGCCCCATACCGAGATCTCTTGAGTGCTCACATTCCAGGATGTTGGGCGAACCTATGAACTCTGAAATCCGCTGGTTTTGCGGGTTGAAGAAGATGTCTTCAGGGCTTCCCGTCTGATCAAGCACGCCATCATGAATCACGGTTATCCTGTCCCCCATTTCTTTGGCCTCCCTCTGGTTGTGGGTCACATAGATTGTAGTTACACCGAATTCACGATGGAGTCGCTTCAGCTCCATACGAAGATACTTTGAGGTGCTGAAATCAAGGCTGCTCAGGGGTTCATCAAGAAGGAGAATCCGGGGGGCCGGGGCAAGGGCACGTGCCAGGGCCACCCTTTGCTGTTCCCCACCACTCAGATCACGCGGGTAACGATGTGCCAGGTTTTCAATCCTTACCAACTGCATCATTTCTTTTACCCTCGCAGTTGTCTCAAAGGGAGGCGTTTTACAGGCCTTAAGGCCAAAGGCAATATTTGCGCTTACACTCAGATGAGGGAATAGTGCCAGGTCCTGAAAAAGATAACCAACTCCTCTCAAATAACAGGAGGTACTGTCAATGCTGACACCATCAAACAGCACCGATCCCTCATATTCGATAAGCCCGGCAACAATGTTCAATAAAGTCGTTTTTCCGGCGCCGGTGGGACCCAACAGGACCATAAGCTCTTGATTTTCCACCTTGAGATCGATGTCGCGGCACGCGAAGTTGGTCACCCCTCGTAATTCAATGCAGGGCATATCACCTCCACCTGACGGTCAACTTCCGTTCAAAGTAGTTAAAGCACCTTTCAAACAAAAAACACATAACAGACAGGACCATAAGGCATGAGATAATGATATCCATCCTCATAAGGCTTTCTGCCCGGATAAGAAGGGCACCTATGCCTGTTGGTATGGCCACCATCTCTGCCGCAATGATTACTCTCCATGCCATGCCTGCCACCAGTCTGAGCCCGGTGAAGATGTTAGGCACAGCAAGAGGAAGGATTACACTAAAAAGTATCTTGATTTCCGATGCCCCTAATGTTCGCGCTGCCGCGACATAGTTAGGACTGACACCCTTGACACCCGTAGCTGTATTGTAACAGACCGGGAAAAAGCAAGTAATGAATACTATACTGATGGGCAAGATATCACCTATGCCTACCCAGAGCATAAGCAAGGGGAGCCATCCCAAGGCAGGTATAGGATAAATGAGACTTAAGATAGGGCCAAAAGTCTTGTCTATCAGGTTTTTCCAGCCCATAAGGACGCCAACAACAAATCCGCAGAATGAACCCGCAGAAAAGCCGATCAGTACACGTATCAGACTGCGAAAAAAGTCATCCGCCAGAACGCCGCTTACTATGAGATAGAACAACTCCCTTATTACAAGAGAAAATGGAGGGAAAAAGAAATGACCATAAACAACATTAAGGCGAGCTACTATCTCCCACAGGGCCAGAAATACCAAGATCGGGACCAATGACCACCCTGATTTGATTCTATTCGTCATAAAGATAATTCAGATACAGCACATGGCCGGCTTTGAAACCGGCCCTTATATATCCCAGTGATACCATGTAGTCAATCATATCCTGGACCACATCAGGTTCAAGGTCGGTGGTTATGACCATCCTTTTCATGGATCGAGATATGGTTTGAGGGGTAATATGCAGGTTTGTATCTAACATCCCTGCCCTGGTCGGCATGAGTCTTTTCCTGGCACAGGAAAGATGCCTGGCAACAATACCGGCTGCACTATCCGGATTTTGCCTGATCCAGTCTGTGGCCTTTTTGGTAACTTTTACCAGTTTTCTGACTATCTCAGGATGATTGTGCAGGAGGTCTTCTTTGACCACCAGGACACTCCCCTGCACCTCGGGCCACACATCCCGGCTTGTCAGGAGCATCTGACAGCCAAGTTCCTCTGCCATGGTCGCCCACTGCTCCGGAAGAAAAGCTGCATCGAGTTTCCCTGCTATTATGGCCACCACCTGCTTTGGAGGGCTCATCCTCCTTATGTTCTTTGATATTTTCTCCTTATCGATGTGATACTCATCAATCATCTTGTTGAGCATTATGACATCTACAGCACCGCCCTCACCGACACAGCCTGTTCTTATATCAGGGTTTTCCAGGTCTTTGACGGTCTTGATTTTCTCCGGATTTATAACAAGCCCGTAGCCATATTTATGAGTCCCGGCCACTATTTTTATTGGCACCCTGGCATTGGCATAAAGGTTAATGGCAGGCACAAGACACATATATGCCACCTGGATATCACCCCTTGCAAAGGCAGCAGCCAGGGCCATGCCGGTTACATAGCTTTCATAAACAGATATGTTAAGCCCCTCCTGCTTGTACCAGCCCATTTCCCGGGCGACAAAGGCACAGGCCGCATGGTCCATGAATTCCACGGCCATGCCTATTGGAATTGTACTGCTGTCAGGGTCTTCCATCTGTTCCGCGTAAGTACCGGGAGATCCTCCACCTACTGTAAGTATTATTGCCAACGCAACAATAACGGCCCAAGGTCTCAAACTCATTCTGTCATCCCCTCCCCTTCTCTTTGGGAAATGCCCTTGTACTTGCCTCTTCAGTGATTAATATTTGCATTCGCAATTGACAAAAGGCCCTTCATGATGAAGACTAAACACAATTTTTCGGCAAAGATAAATTGTAATCGTTCACGGGTTCAGGGTTGTTTTTTGCCCGTACCCTGAACCTTTGAACCCGAACGGTTACAAAATACTTATAATGTGAATATTCAAACCCGGGAAAAATGTCAAGGCGTATCCTGCGGGTTACAAGATCTTTAAGGATTGGTTTCTAAATGAGTCTTATTACCATATCTAAAATTTCACTTGCATTTGCCGGAAGGCAGATCTTTCATGACATCGGATTTCAAGTGGAACCGGGAGACCGGATAGGCATAGTAGGCCCGAACGGGTCTGGAAAGACAACCCTTCTGCGCTTGCTCACAGGGGATATCCTCCCGGACAGCGGAGAGGTAAGGACAGCAAAAGGCGCGCGGATTGGTTACCTGCCCCAGGACGCTTATGAGACGATTGAAGCACCCGTTCTCCAGTCGGTCATTGAATCCGTCCCCGGCCGGGTAGGACTGGAGAATGAACTGAAAAGGGTAAGACAATCCCTGAAACACGTGAACCAGGAGCAGGAACAAGAACAGACAAAGATAGGCAAAAGACTCGCTGAAATCCACCATGATTTAAACCAACTGGAATATGAATTTCCACGATTTGAAGCGGAAAAGATACTCATGGGTCTTGGTTTTGAGACTGCCGATTTTCAGAAGCCCATTCATTCTTTAAGCGGCGGATGGAAAACCAGGGCAGCTCTTGCCGCCCTTCTTTACCAGAAACCTGACCTGCTTCTTTTGGATGAACCGACGAATCACCTTGATATCCCATCCATACAGTGGCTTGAACAGTTTCTGCAAGACTGCAAGGGAGCGATTATCCTGGTGTCTCATGACAGGGAATTCCTCAACCGCCAGATCCGCCGGACTATTTCCCTTGAACCGGAAGGGATGAAATCCTACAGCGGTAATTACGACTTCTACTTAAAGACCAGGGAAGAAGAAAAAATTTCCTTGGAAGCGACAACCCGAAGACAGGACCAGAAAGTCAAGGAGGCGCAGAGATTCATTGAAAGGTTTCGGGCCAAGGCTACAAAGGCAAGACAGGCGCAGAGCAAGATCAAACTGCTCAAAAAACTCGAACTCGTTGAAGCTCCGCGTAAGGAAAAAATAACCAGTTTTTCCTTCCCTGAAGTTCCTCGAAGCGGCAGTGATGTCGTTACAATCAAAGCCATATCAAAAAGCTTTGGTGAAAAAGTCCTGTATAAGGACCTCGACCTGAACGTGCAGAGAAGAGAAAGAATAGCCATTATCGGCCCTAACGGGTGCGGTAAAACCACTTTACTCAGGATGGTGGCGAGAGAAATCGAACCGGACGGTGGAGAGATATTGCCGGGTCATGGTGTCAGCATGTCTTTTTTCGCGCAGCATCACTCAGAAATGCTTCATCCCCAAAACACCATTATCCAGGAAGTTTACAAGGTTGTCCCCCATGAGAGCATAGGCTTTGTAAGAGGTGTTTGCGGGGCATTCCTGTTTTCAGGAGAAGACGTGGACAAGCGGACAGGTATTCTTTCCGGGGGAGAGAGGGCCCGTGTCTCGCTTGCGAAGCTCCTTGTTAAACCCGGGAACTTCATGGTAATGGACGAACCCACCAACCACCTGGACATCTCTTCATCAGAGGCATTAATCGACGCACTCGAAGGATATAACGGGACCCTGTTATTCGTCTCCCACAACAAATCCTTTATTAATCGACTGGCCACAAAAATCTGGGACATAAAGGACGGGCATGTCGAAGAATACCCGGGAAATCTGGACGAATACGATCATCATCTCGCCGTGTCCCAGGTTGCACAGCAGGGAACAGAAAATGAATTTGAATCGGATCAGGATGAAAAACTGTCTGACCGGATAAAGCCAAATCGAAAGGCAATAAAAAGAGAGAGGGCTCAGAAACGCCAGGAGATCGATAAGGTCCTGAAACCAATGATAGCCAAACTACAGCAATTAGAAGATCAAATTGCTGAGCTTGAATCAAGGCAGAAGGACATAGAAGAAGTGCTTGTGGACCCTGATTTCTTCAAGGACACGGACAAAAGTGTGCCTCTCCTGAATGAATACAGTGAGGTCAGGCAAAAATTGGAAAAATTTATTGTGGAATGGGAGCAGAGTCACACTCAATTAGAATCCGCAAAAAACGATTTAGGCCTTTGAACATCCAAGTCCCGGACACACCTCCAGGAATCCTGGAAATGCTATTTGCCTTTCGCTTTTATGTCGATAACCGGCAGGTCTTTCACCGCGCTTTTGTCTATTTTCAGATATGCGTTTCCATCCTCATAGCGATCAACCTGACTGATTGGGACGGATACATCCTTTTTTCCCCATAAGTGGCCTTCCCGCATGATAAGATGGGTGATACGTCCGGTCTTCTGCTCAACGAGGAACTCATCGACCCGGCCAACATGTCCATCCGTGGCAAAAACCCCGGCACCTTTGTGAACAACAAGTCCTCCGGCCGGAACAGCCTCATGCTCGACAAACACACCGGCCGGCGTTCCCAGATCCCATCCGGCATCTTCAGCCATATACAGCATTATATTGGAAGGAATATATTCCTCCTGAATAAAGTTTTTCATCCGGTCAAATTTCTCTTTGTTCATCGAAAGAAAAATCGTATCAGGTGTGGCCTCTTTAATTAGACCTTCGGGGACAAGCCTTTGGGTAGTCGGAATATCGTTTTCCCTGACCACGAGATACGTCACCCTTTTAGTGTTTGGGTTAAGAATTATGTTTTCCAGACGCCCAATCCTGCCATCCGAACATTCAACATGTGCATTCAGCCGTAAATCCATATAGTCACCTCCAAATCAATTTTCAAGCGTTCCTGAAAAGTATTAGAACCGGGCTTTAGTGTCAAGACAATTTGGGTTTTAGACAGGATTCACAGGATTGACCGGATTCTTTGCCTCGTTGCCGGAGGCAATTAGGCAAACAGCCATCGCCTGTGGCGAGGACTAAGCTTGTAGTCTAAGGGGGATTTCTGCGGATGCAGTATTTGGCCCGGCTTCGGGCAGGAGTAAATGATCTTGTAGATCCTGTTTACCCCGCCTGTCCCGTAAAATTCACGTTAGTGACGAGCGAAGCGCATTTAACCGTGGTAACTCCGGCAGATGGTACTGGGGTCTAATGTTGTTTCTATTTTCGCAGGAAACGGTAGATCCTTTTTACTTATCACCGGTAAAACCGGTAGATTAATTATGATTTAGTTTTGTCTCCTCGGAATTGTTTGACATTTCATGGTTTTTTGTTAAATATGTGAAAGTCTTAACAAAAAATAAAAGGTGCCATACATTAACCAACAAATGATTTTTTCTCCATAACTAAGTGAAGGTTCTAAAGATGGCAGATAAAAACATTTAACGTCAACACTGGACATTTAAGAGAACAGCTATTTTTCTATCAGTTTTTGTAAGATCAAACCGGTGATAAGTGAAAAAGACAAAAAAAGACGATAATAAGTCGCACATAAAAA
>JAYEIR010000025.1:0-6425 GCA_034660135.1 Thermodesulfobacteriota bacterium | reverse complement strand
TGGATAGCGGGACGCTCTTTTAAAATTTAATAACTCAATTGATAAGCATGATTTCAATTCAATTTTAAAAGAGCGTCCCCTCTCCCCCTTGGGTATTTTTCTTTGCGCGCCTTTGCGAGAGACCTTTTTGGTTGGGGATTGGGTAATGATTATTGTATATTGGGGGTGTGGAATACTGTAGACGGCTATCCTTTACCAACGGCCGTGAGTTACACCCGATGTTAAACAAGGTGAAGGGAGAAGGGGGTTAACCATGCGGATTCTTATGAAGACGGCGTTTATTCTACTGTTTGGATTGCTTTTGTCGAATTCATCCATTTTTGCAGCGAATCCGGAAAGGCCGAAACAGATCCTGATCTTTAACTCCCACGATAGTGGTATGCCCTGGCAGCGGATTGTTAATCAGGCTATCCACAAAGCCTTTGAAGCGGACACAAGTATCAGAACGCAACTCCACACAGAATACACCGGTCTCTCTCAAAACTTCGACGATGCCTATGTGCGGGAGCTGATCGATCTGTATGGCCACAAATATGCCGGCTGGAAGATGGATTTGATCATTGCCGTGGATGTCGCGGCGACCGATTTCATGATTGAGTATGAGGAAGAACTCTTTCCGGGCGTGCCGGTTGTGTTTATCTCTGAAACAAAAGACATGGAAAACATGGTCTTGCTACCGAATATGACCGGCCTCCTCACGGAAATAGATGTAAAAGGCACCATAGATGTGGCGCTTGAATTGAATCCGGACACCCAACACATCGCTGTTATCTCGGGCGCTTCCAAAATGGATCGTCTCTTTGAGGCAGCGGCCCGAGAAGTGTTTCCGGATTACGAGAATCGCTTGGAGTTCATCGATTTGACCGGACTCCCCATGAGTGAGCTTCTGACGAGGGTGGCCCAACTTCCCGAACACACAATCGGATTATACGTATTGACACTAATGGATGGGGCCGGCAAGGCTTTTATCCCCAAAAAAATATTAGCCCGGATTTCCCAGGCTTCCAATGCCCCCTTATACGGTCTCTGGGATTCTCTTTTGGGCGGCGGGATAGTAGGAGGGGATCTGTCCAGCGCCGAAGCGGAAGGCTCCAGGGCGGCCGAGATGGGATTACGTATCCTCGGCGGGGAAAAGCCGGGGGACATCCCCATCATTCAGGGGGTACACGCCTACATGTTCGACTGGCGGCAACTCGAGCGCTGGGGCATTCGCGAGAACGATCTGCCCACTGGCAGCATTGTCCGCTACAAGGCGTTTTCGTTTTGGGATCTTTACAAGGGGCGGATCATGGGCTTCACTGCCCTGCTGATATTTGAGGGGGTGCTTATCCTCATCCTGTTGATCCAACTCAGGAGGCGTCGCAGGGCAGAGAAGGCGTTAAAAAAGGCTCACGACGAGCTGGAACTTCGGGTGGATGAGCGCACCGCCGAGCTATCAGAGACCAACGAACAATTGCAGAAGGAAATCACCGACCGCAAGCAGGCCGAGGAGGAGCTGCGGGAGAGCGAGGAAAAGTATCGAAACATTCTCGAAAACATTGAAGATGGATACTTTGAGGTTGATATTGCCGGAAACCTCACCTTCTTCAACGATTCATTGGTCAAAATCCTTGGATATTCCAAAGATGAATTAATTGGTATGAATAGCAGGGAGTATACAGACGAAGAGAACGCTAAAAAGCTATATAAAACATTCAACACAGTATCCACCACAGGAAAGCCTGACAAAGGCTTTGACTGGGAAATCATAAGAAAAGACGGAAGCAAGAGATATGTTGAGGCCTCAGTATCTTTAAGGAAGGACTCAGAAGACCAGCCAATCGGGTTTCGGGGTGTTGTAAGGGACATCACCGAGAAAAAGAAAATTCAGGAAGAACTCCAGAAAGCGAAAAAGCTGGAGTCCCTCGGCATTCTTGCAGGAGGTATTGCCCATGATTTTAACAATCTTATGTCCGCCGTTATAGGCTACATCTCCCTTGCCAGAATGGAGACGAAACCGGGGGGTAAGGCCTTTGAAAATCTGGTTAAGGCGGAAAAGGCATCCATCGAGACGAAGGATTTAGTTGCCCGTCTGATCACATTTTCTGAAGGCGGCGACCCGGTTAAAGAAACCGTTTCCATCGGTGATCTAATAAAGGACTCCGTGGATTCTTCATTGAAAGACTCTGATATGGATGCCGGGTTTTCCATTCCTGACGATATCGCACTGACAGCGGTTGATGAAGACCAGATGAAACAGGTCATCCATAATATCATAACCAACGCCCGGGAGGCCATGGCCGGGCAAGGAACGATCAATGTCTCCTGTGAAAATGTTGACGTCGGAGAGAATGACCCTCTGACATTAAAGGAGGGCAAATACGTCAAGATTTCCATAGAAGATCAAGGACCCGGTATCCCTGACAAAGACCTTAAAAAGATATTTGATCCCTATTTTTCAACCAAAGATATGGGGACTCAAAAAGGTATGGGATTAGGACTTGCCGTTGCCCACTCGATTGTCCAAAAACATAACGGCCTGATTACCGTGGAATCTGAAGTCGGCTCAGGATCTATCTTCCACATATACCTGCCCGCCATCGCTCTCGCTCAGGCGAGGCGGGCGGGCCTCCCAGCCTCAAGCGTAGAGCAGAAAGCGCCAAGCACGAAAGCTGAAGGAGTGCAGGCCCAATCATCAATCAACAATCATCAATCCAATAAGGTTTTGGTGATGGACGATGAGGAGATGATGAGAGATGTCTCTAATGGGTTACTTACTCACATGGGATATAAGGTGACGGTTGCCGTAGAAGGCGCTGAAGCGATTGAAATTTACAAAAAGGCGATGGGATCAGATGAGTCTTTTGATATGGTCATCCTCGACTTGACCAATAAAGTCGGCATGGGAGGTGTTGAAACTATTAAGAGGCTGTTGGAGATCGATCCTGATGTCAAGGCGATCGTTGCCACCGGTTACTCGAACGATCCTATCATAAGCAACTTCCGGGAACACGGCTTTTGTGGTTCACTCCCCAAACCTTTCAGCATGGATGAACTGAAGACGGCATTGCGTGAAGTTATTGCAGGAGAATAGCCAAAACTATGATTAAAGATTAGGCTCGGTCAGAAGGCCATCATAGCCAGCGGATATGCCAAAATGCTTTTTTTGAATTGATAAACTCGAGTTCATCTCAATGGAAAGAGGCGATCACGTGAGGATAAATGCTTTCTTGATAAAATGTCGTATCTTTTTTTCATTTTTGGTGCTGTTGGCCTGTTTAAACCTGGGTACCGGTTGTGACAACACTTCCAGCAGTCCTTCCAGTAACTCCGCGAACGGCTCCGTGTCAGGAACGGTGGTCGGTGTAGACCCGTCGGGTGCAGTGGTTTCACTGCTGGACAGTTCAGGTGAAGAACTGGCCGGGAGTACAATGCCCATTTCATCGAACGGCGTCTATCATCTTCAATTGCACACCGAAATGCCTGCTTCCGACGAGTATCTTATCGCCCGGGTTACGCGAAACGGGCGTTCCCTGCGAGCCCTGGTCACGGGATTTTCCTCCGGCAGTGAGTACGAAGAAAACGACACCTTTATCTCTCCTGACACTGAAGCAGCCGTTCGGCTCTGCAGCCTGGGTCAGGATGTGAGCATCTACGATTATGCCCTGTTTTTAAGGAGCTGCGTGAACGGCGTATTTGAAATGAATCTGCCGGATTCTTCCATGTTTCCATACCGGGAGATTATGGGTGAGCTTTCCGAAGCCATAGCCGCCTATTTTGACGGGGATACGGACGTTCTTCCCAGTCAAGACCGGATTGCGCAGATGATTATTTCGTCCAACAACCTGCTCGGGCTCTCGCTGCCCGCCAATATGCCATCCACTTCCCAGGTGCGGCGCGCCTTCATGACCCCGGATGGAAACGCGCAACTGATCATTGGCTACGACCCCACGGAATCAGGTTTGACCGCCATACCCATTCAGGTATCGGCATCCTCCCATGAGGACGACAGTTTTCGATGGAATGCATACCAGGTGGATCTGGGGAACAATATTCTGAAGTCTGCAAACATGAGAATCATTGAAAAGCATCCCCTGGGCGCCACCGCGGTATTCCGCCTTTCTTCTTCAGACACGGCCCCGCGGATCGCCTCTCCCAATACGATTATGGATGAGGTCAGCGGAACCATTGAGGTGGCCATTAGCAATGTCAGTTCACTGATTGACCCCGACAGTTGCGGTCTTGTAGTTCAGGAAGATAATGTTACTGCCCCCTTTGTCACCACTTTCAATCAGGATGTCCATTCCAACGGGGTGGTGATCCGCCTGGGTCTTCAACCGGTTGGCGGGAAAACAACTCTTTTGGAAACCATTCCCGTGGGCAGTGGAAAAGTGTTTGCAAGCAAGGTTATCGATTTGACCCGGCCGGAGCATCAGGACAGGCTGATCATCGCTTCCATTGCCGCAGGATCAACAGTTCTCTATGCGGTGGAAGATTTTATCGACCTGACCCGGTATCAGCCCCAGGCCCCCATGCTGGTCAGCTATGCCCTTCGCCGGACACGGGCAAACAGCAAGGATATGTACAACAACCTTTTGAACAGCCATGACGTCAACTTTCAACCGGTGGATGCGGGCAATGTCTATTCCCATTACATTCTGGACCTGGACAGGCTGCTTCGGTCACAGACCATTTCCGGATGGAAAGACACACAGTACGGCAGCAATCCGCCGGGTGACGGGCATGGACGAATCCCTTTGATTTTTGTACACGGATGGCAGGGTGATGTAGACTATCGCAGCGCCGCCAGGCTCAGCGACTGGAAACATTCGCCTGTCCTGAACCTTTATGGTTTCATCAGTTTTTACATGGGCTCGCCGGAACTGAATCAAAAATATCACATTTATGTTATGCACTGGCCCAGTTACAAACACATCGACTTCAGCGGCAATCTGTTCAGCCAACTGCTTCACGACGTTCAGGTGAATCATCCGGAAACCGATCTGGGCATGGGGATGAACGATCCCGAAACCGGCGTGGTGGTGATGACGCATTCTACGGGAGGGTTGATCGCCCGAAACGCCATTGAAACCCACCTGGCCTTTGCCGACGAAAGCTCGAAATACGGCCGCTTGCGCAAGGCTATTCTGCTGGCAAGCCCCAACCACGGCACACCCATGTCCGTGAACACATGGCCCAACAACTGGAGGAGCATCACCAAAATGGATGTGGGCACTCAGGCCACCGCCGATCTGGAATGGGATTCATTTGACGACAAAAGCAATCTTTACTTCTCCCTGGGCGCAGCCCTTGTGGGACATCACTACAGTTATAAGCGGGACCGGTCCGAGAGCCGCTGGCCTGTTGATCACGAAAATGTGCGCGAATTTGATCTGCACTACCTGAACGTCTTGGGAAACATGAAGGCGGCCACCTATAATCCATGGCTGCTCTGGTTTACCCGGAATTTCTCCGGTCTTAAAGACGTGCTCTCGCCAAAATATATCCTTTACAGCGGCTGGACCCGAATCATTGGGGATGCAGGTAATTTCGTTTATAACAGTCCATCACTCGGTTACACCCAGACCATCATCGCCATGGCCGGGTATCACAATGATTCGGTCCTGCCCGTCTGCTCCAACCTCATGGCCACCAGCACCGGTGAGAAAGGGTTTTATCTCCCTGCCCCGGATCCCCGAATCGCCATCTATCAGGACTGGTATCCCGATTCCACGCTGTATGGCTTTGAAAAAGAGGGCGAAGACTGGAATGTCATGGTCATTGGTAATACAGAGGACCATCCGCTGGGCGTGCCCTTTCGAGTCCTCTGGGACTATGATCACATTCAGATCCGCGCCGGTGCACTGAGCAGTGTCAGTTTGAGCGACCTCGATCGACTTATCGATGAACCCGTGAATACGGATGTGATCGTTGGAGATGATTTCTGGAAAGATTCCTGGCGGATCGGTTATCTGCGCGGCGCCGTGACCTATAACACGGGCCAAACCCCATCGGACGAGGCCCTTCACAAAATGACCAACCGTCTCAAGACGGACCCGCTGTTCCTGATGCTGGAAAAGGACCTGCTGGATGTGGAAAATTATGGGATGTGAACCGGAATCCGTTCATTTCCCTTTCGTTTTCTTTTTGTCGGTCATTTGCGCAATCAATTGTCTCACGAGATAGTCGAACACGATCGGTGTATCCAGATCGTTATTGGATGGTGGCTTTCCGGCGACAGGATAGGAAAGTAACGGCAAGAAGTCTCCTGTGTTTTTGGGCTGCAGGAGAATTGGGCATGTCTCATACGGCGCTTGCTAAGAAATTGGAGATGAGTTTAGCCGGAGTGGGATTTTCAGTGGAGAGGGGAGAATCAATCGCAAAAAAAGGCAATTATTCACTTGAAAGATAAATTGCTAAATTTTAAAAGAGCGTCCCGCTTCCTA
>JAYEIR010000024.1:0-6466 GCA_034660135.1 Thermodesulfobacteriota bacterium | reverse complement strand
TGAAACACCTGGAGCCACCATATGACCTTGTAGTAAAATTGCTTTATGGATGTGGACTTCGGCTTTTTGAATGCCTGGGTCTTCGTGTGCATTGCATGAATTTTGATGCAGGCATCTTAACGGTTCATGACGGCAAAGGTCAGAAAGACCGGACAGTGCCACTCCCTGAAAAAATCCTTCCGGAACTCCGAGGACATCTTGAATCATTGAAAGACCTTCATAAACGGGATCTTAAACGGAAATATGCCGGAGTGTTTCTATTGAATGCATTAGAGCAAAAATACAAAAATGCGGCAAAGGAGTTTATCTGGCAATGGTTTTTCCCGGCCAAACAATTGACCTGCGAGAAGAAGACCGGGGAATACCGGCGATATCATTTGCATGGAACGCATGTACAAAAGGCAATAAAGAAGGCAGTGGGCGAGTCAAGAATTTGTAAGCGTGCGACAGCCCATACTTTCCGTCACAGTTTTGCCAGTCATCTGTTACAGGCCAATTATGACATTCGTACTATTCAGGAATTGTTGGGGCACAGCGATGTGCGAACCACGATGATTTATACACACACGGTTAAGAGTCAGACTATTAAAGAAGCAAAAAGCCCCCTTGATTTTTAGGAGGTGAAAAATATGGACCTGTGCGGTTAGCCATTAGCAGTTAGCCGTTAGCCTTAAAAAGGGATGGAAATGAGAGATTTTAGAAAACTGAAAGTATGGGAGAAAGCTCATCATTTCACATTGCAGGTCTATAGAATCACAAAGAATTTTCCTTCTGATGAACGATTTGGACTTACAGTTCAGCTACGCAGGGCTGCGGCATCCGTTCCGACGAACATCGCCGAAGGTTGCGGAAGAGATAGCGAGCGAGAACTTGCCAGGTTTATGAGTATCGCTGCCGGATCTGCAAGCGAGGTGGAATATCAGCTGCTTCTCGCTTGCGATCTCAATTATATACAGGACGAAACATATAGGGAACTTGATCAACAGGTCAATGAGGTAAAGAGAATGTTGAACAGTTTTATCCAAATGCTAACCGCTAATGGCTAAAAGCTAACCGCACAGGTCCAAAAATATGGACATCCAGAGGTACGTCCATGAAAATATCCGTTTCATATCCTGTGTGATATATGATATGCGATTAGTTACACTGAGAAAAACAGATTGTGACTGCTCACGTAGTCAGGCTGGAGCTGTTTATGCAGGTTTTAGGTATGACTTCTAACAAGACCATCAAAGGTTAATATATGGACAAAATAGTTATTGAAGGTGGAAATAAGTTAAAGGGGGCCGTGCAGATCAGCGGGGCAAAAAATGCTGCCCTTCCGGTTATCGCGGCTTGCCTCTTAACCGGGGGCCGGCACGAGCTGCATAATATACCTCATCTCAAGGACATCGAGATCATCAAGCGTATCATGTCAAAACTGGGGATCTTGTTTCTCCAAAAGGAAGGTGTCCTTGAAGTTAATGCTGATAATCTGCAGCATGTTGAAGCACCGTATGATCTGGTAAGGACAATGAGGGCCTCAATACTTCTCTTGGGTCCTCTTTTGGGCCGTTGTGGCAGGGCCAGGATATCCTTGCCAGGAGGATGCGCAATAGGCGCAAGGCCTGTCAATCTTCATATAAAGGCCCTTGTTGATATGGGAGCGGACATATCTCTTGACCATGGATATATCAATGCCAGGGCCAACCGGTTGAAAGGCGCTGAAATATTCTTTGATATACCTACTGTTACAGGCACTGAAAACATCATGATGGCCGCGGTGACGGCCAAAGGGCAGACAGTTCTGAAAAATGCGGCAGAGGAACCTGAAATCCAGGATCTTGCCGACATGTTACGTGGTATGGGAGCCGACATTGAAGGAGACGGCACAGATACCATTGTTATCAGGGGCACGGAAAATCTCCGGCCGGTTACACATACTATTATGCCCGACAGAATCGAGGCAGGGACCTTTATGATTGCGGGCGCTATGACCGGTGGTGACATAACGATCAAGGGGTGTCGCACAGAACACCTGACCGCAATTATGGAAAAACTGGAGTCTGTTGGAGCACGGATCAAAATTGTCCGTGACGGCCTTGTTATTAAAGGACCCGATACAATCCAGAGCGTGGATATCAAGACCATGTCCTACCCGGGCTTTCCCACGGATCTCCAGGCACAGTTTATGGCCCTCATGTGCATCGCAAAGGGCTGGAGCATGATCAGGGAAACCATATTTGAAGACAGATTTATTCATGTGGGTGAACTCAAGAGAATGGGAGCGGATATCCAAATCAATGGAAACCAGGCATTAGTAAAGGGCAAAGGTCGCCTTTTCTCGGCCCCTGTCATGGCCACCGACCTCAGGGCCAGCGCGTCGCTTATCCTGGCGGGTCTGGTTGCAGAAGGCGGCAGAACGGAAGTACACAGAATCTACCACTTAGACAGGGGATATGAGGCGCTTGAGGAAAAATTCCTCGGTCTGGGAGCAAACATATGGCGAGAAAAAGCCTGAGATGTTTTATCGCTCCCTTATACCGGTCTTTCTTTCCTTTGCAGGGGGAATACTGGTCGGGCATGAGGTCCTGTATGCTTGCCGATGGCTTATGCCCTGTGTCTTTATCTGCATTACCTTTTTCCTGATATCTGTTCTCTTTCTGCCCCGGCAAATAAAAATTTATTCCTTGCTTGTCACTTTTTTCCTTACCGGCATTTTCCTCGTCACAGCAAAACAAAGCACTTCCCAGCTCCAGCCATTTGCAGCGGAACGTACCAGGGTCGTTATCGAAGGAACAGTCCTGGAACCGATCAAATTAACCAAAGAAATGGCAAGACTCAAGGTCAGGGCAGACAATCTGTTCATTGAAGGCAAGGATATCCCGGTCAATGAAAACGTCATGGTGACCGTGTATAATCACCCGACTCATATCATGCCCGGGGAAAGGATCCGTTTTCCTGCCCGGTTGAGGTTATTTAAGAATTTCAACAATCCAGGAAGGTATGACTACGAGTCGGCCATGAAATTGAAGGGCTTGACATGCACGGCGTCCGTGTCTGATGGAAGGTGTATTGTCCTCATGGGCAAGGGGGATCTGCCTTTTCCTCATGGCCTGATAGAAAAGATTCAACGACCTGTCAGGGATTTTTTCAGAAAAAAATTAGATCCTCAGGACTATGCCCTGTATCGAGCCCTTATTCTTGGCGAGCGCCAGGGAATAGACAACATGCTGAGAGAACCCTTTAACAAGACCGGCCTGGGACACGTGCTCGCAGTCTCAGGCCTGCATATCGGACTTGTGGCCTTTGTTGTGTTTTTTATTATCAGGTGGCTTTTATCCAGGTCTTACACACTGCTCCTCAAGACCGACATTCGAAAGTTAACCGCTATCATGACATGCCTGCCTGTCATAGGTTATACCTGCCTGGCGGGATTTCAGGTCTCCAGCGAGAGGGCAATGATCATGGTTCTCGCCTTTCTCTGGTCCCTTATCCTGGGACGAGAAAAGGAGACCTGGTCCACACTTGCCCTGGCCGGTCTTTTTATCCTGGCCATTGACCCTTATGCGCTCTTCAGTATTTCATTTCAGTTATCATTTGCCGCAGTCGTGGGTATCCTCTGGTTGATGCCTGCCTTGTTGAATAAATTGCCCCTTCCGCCCAAGACGAGTCCCAGGGGAAAGAAAATTTCCGAGCGCATATTTTCTTATTTCGTCGGTCTCATCGCAGTCACTTTTTCAGCTACAATATTCCTTCTTCCCATCACATCATTTTATTTTCACCGCATTTCCCTGATCACCATCCCTGCAAACATGACCGTTGTCCCTATCCTTGGCCTCTGGGTGATTCCCTTTGGATTACTCAGCGCCGTGACTCTTCCTCTATCCACTGGAGCGGCAGGTCTGTTTCTTCATATCGGGACCTGGGGGCTACATGGCATGATTGAAATTATCAGGTTTTGGGCACACTTTTCCTGGTCCAGTTCCTGGGTGGTCACGCCAAATCTCATAGAGATAACCATGTTCTACCTCCTCGTTTTTTTCATATTCTTTTTCAGACGCTGGTCATGGGCGAAAAAAGGGACCCTGATCCTCGCCTTTTTTGTTTTGGTTGATGTTGGTTACTGGATATATATGGTGCATTTCAACAGGCACCTGAGAGTGACTTTTCTTGACGTTGGACAAGGTAATGCCGCCCTTGTGGAATTTCCCTTTGGAAAAAAAATGCTGATAGACGGGGGTGGCTTTCCAAGGGATCATTTTGACGTGGGCAAAATGGTGGTTGCTCCATATCTCTGGCATTCCAAGATCGCTAATATTGATTACCTTGCATTGAGCCATCCTCAATCAGATCATATGAACGGTCTTCGCTTTATTGCGAGCAACTTTCATCCCAAAGAATTCTGGTACAATGGAAACAAGGTCAAGACGCGTTCTTTCAAGGAATTGATGTCAATTATTGATTCAGAGGGGATAAAAAAGCTCCTGCCCGAAGATCTAATCAATGGCAGGCAAATCAACGGGGTCAGGGTTGAGGTCCTGCATCCATACCCCGGCATGAAACACAATGTCTTTGACAATAGGTCGCCATTGAATAACAATTCATTGGTGCTAAAGATCTCCTATGGAGGGAAGTCTTTTCTATTTACAGGAGACATCGAAGAGCCGGCTGAAGAGGTCCTTGTTTTGAATGCCGGGAATGCTCTCAAGAGTGACGTTCTTCTTTCCCCACATCACGGAAGCAAGAGTTCAAGCTCAAATGACTTTCTCTTGAAAGTGAGACCCGGTATCTGCGTGATTTCTTCAGGTGAGGGAAATCATTTTGGTTTCCCTCACGAGCAGACCCTGAAAAGGCTTCAAGACCTGGACTGCAGGATCATCAGAATTGACCAGGCAGGTGCCACCCGGTTTGTCCTTGTCAACAACCAGTTCGAAATCACCACATTCCTGAAAGGCCAGGGGCAGGAGACCAGGGGCGGGGATCATAAGCGCTAAATTGTTTTTGTCCAAGAGGGACTGGAAAAATGAACATCGAACATCGAACGTCCAACATCGAATATTGAATGGGAAAAATAAAGAAACAGACATATGATCTGGAAGGAAGGCTGATAGCTAACTAGCCTGAACTATTAGATGATATTTTAGAGGAAACAGAGGAATTAATTAAGATTTTCGTTACGAGTATCAAAACGGCTTAAAAGAAACAGAAATAGCCGTTGAATGTTCGGTGTTGGGTGTTTGTTTTTCATTCGATGTTCGACGTTCAAAACAACTTAGCGCTTATGGGATCAGGGGTCAGGATGATAGTATGCCTTTGGATTTTTTCATCCTGAGGTGCCAGTTACTACTATTTTAGATGAAAGGTGAAAATTCACATGGACTTGATCTTTCTTGGAACAGGTGCGGCCTGGGGACTTCCCCAGTTAAACTGCGATTGTTTCATGTGCCGGGAAATGCGTCTGAAAGGCGAAAAAAGACAACGCACCGCGCTTCTTCTGTCCGGGGAATCCACGCTTCTCATTGACTGCGGGCCTGATATCGCATCCCAGCTTTCAAGGCATAAAGTGAGCAGCATTGATGCCGTTTTGATCACTCATGAACACGGCGATCACTATTTTGGCCTTGATGAGCTTTACCCGTTCAAATTGACGGCTCCAAAAAAGGAATTTTGTCCTATCCTGGTTTACCTCACATCAAAAACCTGGGAGGTTGTCGGCAGGACCTTTGGATACTTAGATGAAACGGAGGTCATAAGACCCTTGATAATTGAACCCGGCACATGGTTTCAATATGGGGAATTCGAGATCCTTCCTTTTGATACCTACCACGGCCTTACTGCAAAGGGTTCGGTTGGGTTTGCAATCAAGTTCAAAGACCTGTCAGGAAGAGAGGTTAGTATAGTGTACACATCTGATCTGATGGAGTTGGCCGAAATTCCTGTTGAGCTGTTCTACCCGGACTATCTGATCATTGAAACCTTTTGGCTGAACCACCCTGTTGACAACCTCCCCTGTCATATGAGCTTTCAAAAGGCCATCAGATATATAGAGCGCCTCAGGCCTCGAACTGAGACTTTCCTGGTGCATATAGGTGACTCCGATATGATAAAAGGAGACCCTGCAAATATAATGTCCAAGAAAAGCAGGCCCAAAGATCCCTTGAGGCCTCCATCAGGGGGGGAACCTTATCACGTCCCCTTAGACCAGGCGGGCTGGCAAGAGACAGTGGAGAGAATTATGTCAGATCGGAACCTGCCATACAAGGTCACAGTGGCCTGTGATGATCTGTGCATCAGGATTTAGGTCCAATTATGCAAAAAACGGATTGGTCCTGCGTTCCCTGTTAATAGTACTGTTAGGGCCATGTCCCGGATAAACCCGCAACTCATCTCCGAGGGGAAAGATCTTGGTTTTTACCCCCTGGACAAGGCTGTTGTGGTCACCACCAGGGAAATCAGTCCTGCCCACTGAACCGGCAAAAAGGGT
>JAYEIR010000023.1:0-6467 GCA_034660135.1 Thermodesulfobacteriota bacterium | reverse complement strand
TATAATTCCTCGCCAAATCAAGGGGCATGTCCTCAACAAAACATTTTCCTTTTGAAAGATTAACCCTTAAAATTTTACCTTTCCAACCAAACATCTTGCTCCCCTCCGCATTTAATGCAAATTAACACTCCTCCCCTAAGAAATAGTGTTATCAGTGGTAGGTTTTGGTGGTAATTAATACTCATGGGGTAACTTGCTTAGTTCAGCCAGGCTGAATACCGGACCATCTTTGCATACATACTTGCTCCCGATGTTGCATCGACCACACATCCCTAACCCGCATTTCATCCTCATCTCGAGAGAGAGGAGGATTCTCTCCAGCGGAAAGCCAAGCTCTTCAACAACGGGCAGGGTGAACTTTATCATCGCCGGTGGTCCACAGACCAGCGCATAGGCATCCTCAGAGTTAGGGGCAACTTCTTTAGTAATGGAGGGGACGAATCCCACGTTACCCGTCCATTCCTCATCTCCGGTATCAACAGTTAGATGTAGATGAATATCACTTCTCTTCCCCCACTTCTCAAGGTCATCCTTATAAAGCAGTAAGCCGGGTCTCCTAGCTCCATAGATGACGGTAATGTCCTTAAAGTTGTCTCGGTTTGCCTCATCCAGCATAAAGTTGGTAAGTGCTCTCAGGGTAGAAAATCCAAAGCCACCGCCAATCATGACAATGTTTTTGCCTTTGAGTTTCTCTATGGGGTAACCATTGCCTAAGGGTCCCCTTACCCCCACTGTTCCACCCACATCCATATTGTGCAGAGCGTTGGTTAGCACTCCTATCTTACTTACGGAGAACTCAAGACACTCTGGCTGCGTAGGTGAAGATGCCATACCAAAGGGGGCTTCTCCTTTATCCAAGATAGATAGCTCGGCAAACTGACCCGGTATATACTTAAAGTTTGCTTCATCCTTGCTATTAACAAAAGAGATGGAGAAGGTCTTGATATCCCTATCGTCGGTTTCCACCGTTATCCTGACTATTTTCATCGGTAAAGGTAAATATGGATTCATCACTTGACACCTTCTAACTGTGCTATGCTGTTCAGAACCTGACGAATATCCAGGTTGACCGGGCATTCTGTGATACAACGACCACAGCCCACACAGCCAATTTGCCCACAGGAATCTAAAAGATAGCTGAACTTATGCATCACCCTCTGCCTGAACCTCTCCTTAACCGTGGGTCTGGGATTAAAACCCGAGGCCTGTAGAGTAAACAGGGGGAACTGACAAGAATCCCAGAGGCGAATCCTCTTTCCGCCTGAATCAGCCGCCTCATCAACAATATCAAAGCAGTGGCAGGAAGGGCATAGATAGGTGCAGACCCCACAGCCGAGGCATTTTTCAGTCAACTCTTGCCAGATAGGGTCGTCAAAACTATTGTCCAGCTTCTCCTTCAACCCCTCTGTCTCCACCCCCGGGTTCATAGCCGCCTCAGTCTTCTTGATAACTCCGGCTGCCAAATCTAATTTTTCCTTCCCGGCATCCTCAAGCCCTTTCTTGTCTAAAAGCTTTGTCCCATTGTCACTTACTATTTGAACTACATATTTATCACCAATACCTATCAACAGGATATCCGAGCCTTCTGTGGAGAATGGCCCTCCACCTACTGAGGTGCAAAAGCAAGTAGCTTTGGGGGATAGGCAGCCTATGCTCACTACTATCGTGTTAGCTCTGCGGTTTAAGTAGTAAGGGTCCTTGAAATCTCCGCCAAAGACCTTGTCTAAAAGCGTAAAACTCATGGCATCACAAGGACGAATACCGAAGATTAGCTGTGGCTTCTCTGGACCGGGCGGTACCTCTAATTCACAGGTATCTTTCGTGGAGCTATAGCTGAACAATGTCTCCGACTGAGGGAATAGGAATTGCTTGGGGGACATTTTAGTATTCGGGCAATCAAAGAGAGCCTCATTACCTGAACTAATTCTCTCAAAATTGATAAGCCCTTCTTTCTCTACTGGGGCAAACACCTCGTAATCCTTAACAAGCCTATCAAGGAAACTGGATATGTCCGTTTTTTTAATAATCTTGGCTTTCATATTCTATATCCTGTATTCCGGCTTATGGGTGCAACATAAAGTCCTCAGAATCATCCGGTTGAAATGTAGATAACGGGGCTACTTGCTCAAGGCTCAATCCAGCTTCGTAATCAAACCGCTCTTTTACATCCTTGGAAAGCTTTCGGTTTAGCTTTCTAATATCAACTCCCATCGGGCAAGCTCGCTCACAGGCCCCACATTCAACACAGCGTCCTGCCAGATGGAAGGCACGCATAATATGAAAGATGGCGGTGTCACTGGCGTTGGTCGTCTTACCTATCCACTGGGGCTTAGAGCTATCCACAAAGCATTCCTGACAATAACACAGGGGACAGGCATTCCTGCAGGCATAACAGCGGATACATTTGGCAAACTCCCTGGAAAAATACTCCCCTTGCTCTTCAGGTGTCAGAGCTTCAAATTTGGCTACATCGAGGTAGGGTTTAGTATCTATCTCCGTTACAGGGTCTCCCACTAAAATGTCATATATCACCGGGTTTCTATGAGTACAGGTCTTGCAGGAAAGGCAGAGAAATTCATCCCGGTTGAGAACTTTTTCAAAAATTTTACCTTTAATGATGAGTTCTCCATTCATTTCCTCAGCCTCTTGAATTTCCTTACCATTAAGCGCAGACTCAACCAGTCTCCTATCGACCATTCCCTGACATGGAATGCCGATTATTACTATCTGATCTCGGCTAATCTGGTTTTCCTTAATAAGTTCAACCACAGCCCGCGTATCACAGCCTTTAGCTACGATGGCAATTTTATTTGACCTTTTGACCAGATATTTGGCTAAATTGTTTTCGCAGAACGAGTCCCAAATCAGCCTATCTACCTCATCATCCTGCCTAACAAAGCAGGGAGTGCTGCACAATGGCATGGTGCCTTGGGCAAACCCGATAATCAGGTCAACACTCTTTTGTTTAAGTAGGTCCCGGGCTACTTCCCTTATCATATTGGTTAACTCTTGCATTTTGATACATCCTAAGACGGATTTTTGACCAGCTTTTTGGCTGGTCCCAAAGTCTTTATCTTCTCGGTGACTTCAGCTATCACTTTAGCGAACTTTACCCCCTCCGAGGCTGATATCCAACTGAACTGAATACGTCCTTCCTCAAGACCGGTATATTCCAGAAGACTCTTTAACAGAGCGAACTTTCTTCTGGCGCTGTAGTTACCGGTGAGGTAATGACACTCGCCGGGGTGGCATCCACTGATGAGCACCCCATCAATGCCATGCTGCAGGCTGGCTAAAATAAAAAACGGATTTATTCTCCCTGAGCAGGGTACCCGAATAACCCTAACATTGGTTGGATACTGTATTCGGCTAATGCCGGCCAGGTCAGCACCGGCATAACTGCACCAGTTGCACAGAAAAGCGACTATCTTTGGTTGCCAGTCCTTAGATTCTGCCATCATTCACACCTTAAAGAGCTTGAATTAAAGTCAAGGTCTGCTGGTCGCTGACCCCCCCTATATCCAGGGCACCGCTCCGACAGGACGAAACGCAGACTCCACACCCCTTACAGAGGGCTTCATTGACTACCGCTACCTTCTCCCTGTCATCTACTTCAATAGCATTAGAAGGACAAACCTCCTGGCAGACCCCACAGCCGGCGCACTTCCACTTATTAACGACACAGATTGGGCCACCGGCTTTCAGCATCTCTTGAGCCAGTATAGTAGTGGCTCGGGAAGCCGCTGCCTGGGCCTGGGCAATGCTTTCATCGATAAACTTGGGGCTATGAGCTATGCCGCACATGAAGATGCCATCGGTGGAAAAATCCACCGGACGAAGCTTCATATGTGCTTCCATAAAAAAACCGTCCTCATTCAAGGGCACTTTGAGCAGTTGGGATATTTCCATATTATTAGCAGACGGGATTGAGGCTACGCTCAGGGCTAACATATCGGCATCTAACATCAGGCGCTGAGCGAGAGTAGGGTCAGTTACGATAACCCTCAGGATAGATTGGTCATTTTCTGTTACTACATCCACCTCAGGTTTATCATTTACCTCGTAACGAATAAACTTCACTTCTTTATCGGCGGCTTCCCGGTAGTAATCCTCCCGGAATGCGTAAGTTCTCATGTCTCGGTAGAGAATATAAATTTCCATATCCGGGTTTATCTCTTTTAGCTTGAGGGCATTCTTTATCGCCTGACTGCAACATACCCTACTGCAATAACGCCGCTCATTGTCTCTTGATCCCACACATTGAATCATTACGAAGCTGTTTAGCTGTTTAAACCTTTCCGGGTCCCTGTGTATCTCCTCTTCCAGCTCAAGCATGGTCAGAACACGGGGGTCTTTGCCATAGAGATATTCGCTCGTCTTCAATTCTTCGGCACCGGTTGCAACAATGGTTACACCATGAGCTATCTCTTTTGTTGTCTGTTTTGGCCCTGATGTAACCCTAGTGTTGAAATTCCCCACATAACCGGAGAACTCAACAATATTTGCTTTAGTGTACACCTGAATCGAGCGATTCTTATTGACCCGGTCGATAAGCTCTCCCAGGTAGGCCTGGACATCTCCCCCTTCAAGGGTGCGCTGGATTCTCTTGGCTATTCCACCTAATGATCCGGCCTTTTCAATCAGGTGAACCTCGAACCCCTGGTTTGCCAGGGTCAGGGCGCTTACCATCCCTGCTATGCCGCCACCGATAACCAGGCCGGCACGGGTTATGTCATAGGTCAACCGGTAAAATGGCGTAAGGAGTGTAGCCTTGGCCACGGCCATTCTCACAAGATCCCTGGCCTTGTCAGTAGCCGCCTTTTTATCTGTCATATGCACGAGCGAACACTGTTCCCGGATATTGGCAAACTCGAACAGGTAAGGATTCAGGCCTGCCATCATGAGCGCATCCTGAAAAACAGGCTCATGGGTCCTTGGCGTACAGGCCGCAACCACCACGCGGTTCAGCCTCTTGTCCTTAATAGTCTCCACCATGTTCATAATTGAATCAATGGAACAACTGAACGTGTTTTCCTCTGCATGAACAACCCCGCTCAGATCCCCGGCATACTGAACCACTTTTGATACATCCACCACCTTGGCTATATTTGTGCCACAGTGGCAAACAAACACGCCCACTCTCGGAGGCTCTCCTGATACATCCCTCTCAGGTGGGTACTCTTTCTCTTCAATCAATTCCCCGCGCTGGTCTGACAGGAGCTGGGACGCAAGCGATGCGGCTCCGCTTGCCATAGTAACGGAATCAGGGATGTCCATTGGCGCGTGGAATACACCACAGGCATAAACTCCTTTTCGGGAGGTCTCAACAGGTGAAAAGCCGGAACTTTCACAAAACCCATAAGAATTTGTCTTAACCGAGAGTTTGTCAGCAAGTTCCCTAGTGCTATCAGACGAGGTCAGACCCACACTCAAAATAACAAGGTCAAACACTTCATCCTTCACTTCGCTCCCATTGATACGATATCTGAGCACAACATTCTTGGTCTCAGGATCTTCCCGCAGAATCGACACCTTGCTCCATATAAATCGAACGTCCGGGGTATTCTTGGCCCTCTCATAAAATCGTTCAAAGCCCTTGCCATATGCACGGATATCATTATGGAACACTACAGCCTGAACTTCAGGGTCGTGTTCCTTGGACAGAATTACCTGTTTAATTGCGTACATACAGCATACTGACGAACAATAGTCGTTGCCGACACTGGTGTCCCTGGAACCAACACATTGAATCCAGGCGATCCGTTTCGGCAGCTTTCCGTCCGATGGACGCACCACTTCTCCCTCGTAAGGTCCGGAGGCACTCAGCATACGCTCATATTCAAGCCCGGTAACCACATTTGTCAGTCTTTGGTAACCGTACTGGCTCTGTATCCTGGGATCAAATACCTCATAACCCGGAGCCAGAATCACGCTTCCCACCTCGATTTCTATTCTTCTTTCTTGCTGGTGGAAATTTATTGCATTATTTTTACAGGCCGGCACGCATATCTGGCACTCTTTTCTCTGAAGAAAAAGGCATTGTGCAGGGTCAATTAACGAGACGGCAGGTACAGCCTGCGGAAAAGGCAGATGAATACATTTGAGAGTGCTCAGCTTCTCATTGTAGACGTCAAGGATGTTTACCGGGCAATACTCGGAGCAGGTTCCACACCCCGTGCATTTTTCCATTTCAACATAGCGCGGCTCTTGAACCAGGGTTACCCTGAAATTTCCTGCCTCTCCCTCGATGCTATCAACCTGAGCACCTGTTATTATCGATATGTTGGGGTTTGTTGAACATTCAATAAATTTGGGAGACAGGATACACATAGAGCAGTCGTTAGTGGGAAATGTCTTGTCTAATTGCGACATCTTTCCGCCGATGGCCGGCCCCTTATCTACGAGATAGACCTTAAAACCGGAATTGGCAGAGTCTAATGCAGCCTGTATCCCGCTGACCCCGGCCC
>JAYEIR010000022.1:0-6481 GCA_034660135.1 Thermodesulfobacteriota bacterium | reverse complement strand
TCGGAAGAGGCGCAGGTGAGGAAGTGAAGGTGAGGACGCCCCGGGGGATTCAGGAATTTGAGATTTTGGAAATTCGTTAAGGGGCAGGTAACTGTTCACAGGTTCAACTTCAACCGGAATCCAGATAGTATCCTTTAACTTTAGGCATTTTAGGCACTTTAAACTTTAGGCATTTGTGAATGCACGCAGCAGTAAGCCCCCTTTTAGGGGACAAATCAAGGGTACGTCTGTGGGCATGGATTCTTTACGATCATAGTCTTTTTGGATAATGGAGTCACTGATGTCCGTCAAGATATTCATACATGGTTTGGAAAGCAGCAACCAGGGCACTAAAGCGGTCTTTTTTCGTGAAAGATATCCTGATATGATAATTCCCAATTTCCCAGGTGACCTTCAAGAGCGCATGAAAAAACTCGAAGAAATCCTTTCCGGTCAATCAGACATAAACCTTGTCGGGTCCAGCTTCGGTGGGCTGATGGCCTCTATTTTTGCCATGGAAAACACTTCAAGGGTATCAAGGCTGATCCTCCTGGCCCCGGCCATAAATCTGATTGGATTTGCCCCTTACACGGATAGGACAATCTCCACGCCGGTTTGGGTATACCATGGCACGAATGACGAGGTGATTCCCCTGGCGCAGATTGAACCCATAGCTTTGAAAAGTTTTTCAAACCTCTCGTTTAACGCAGTGGACGATGACCACTACCTCCACAAAACCTTCAAGACGATTGACTGGGACGTCTTCCTGAAAAAGGAATATTGAGGGGGCGTTTGTTCTATAGTCCTTAAGATAATGTTTTTGGGGTTTAGAATATTCGATCCCCGAAGAGATTTTTCCCGTGCGATATCAGGAAACTTGAAATTTGAAACTGGAAACTTGGTAGCCACCTGAATAGTCATATATAGACCAAGTTTCAAATTTCCAGTTTCAAGTATCGGATTCCGACTGCCCCTGTAATTCTTTTTAAAGGAGAATTACACCAACCCCAAAATGTTTTTCTTTAAGCCTATATGACAACTTGTTATCTCATACTGAAAGACATGCTCGTCTTCTCTTTCGCAGGCAGTCTCAAGTTCGCTTGTAAACACCCTGTACCCGATCCTGCAGGTATACGTGATCGAATGATGCGTGTGAGGCCTCTTCAAACCAGGCAAGGCCGGCATCCTGACACGCGGAACAGGCCTCCCGTGGGATACGAACAGCGAGGATGTGTTGGCCGAGACTGGAGGATGATTCTATGGAAAGGGCGCCCGCGCATTCCCGGCAGGAGCGTATTTTTTCATGCTGTCTTTCACGAATCCCGTCAGTATCGTAGAAGATATCTCTGGTGCGGCCAATAATCCGGCCTGGTTCATATTTATCATCTTCTATATTCCCTTCCAAAAAAAGAGCCCTCAGATTTCCTACGAGATGCGCTATGCGCTTTGTTATGTTTGCAGGCTGTTGCCTGTAATCAGTATCATAATTGGGCTCCTTTACATATGAGGTGTCCAGTCCGGCCATGGCCATGATGATCCCGACATTGACATAGGGAAGGGCGTTTTCAATGGCGTATCCGCCTTCAAGCACAGCGATATCAGGCTTCAGGCGGGCGGTTAGTGCGGCATATCCGTGAGCTGAGAAATTCATATTCGTGATAGGATCGTTGAAGTGGTTATCCTGGCCCGCAGAGTTAATAATGAGTTCGGGTTGGAATTTTTCCAGTAGCGGCATGATGAGCTCATCTAAGACATAGAGGAATCCCTCTTCACCTGTCTGAGGCGGCAGAGGGACATTTACGGTTGCACCTATTGCATTCGGGCCTCCTGCTTCATCAGGAAATCCCGAACCGGGATAGAGTGTGCGGCCATCCTGGTGGACTGAGATGAACAGGGTATCAGGATCATGCCAGTAGATATCCTGTGTGCCGTCACCGTGGTGGCAGTCCGTGTCAACAATGGCAACTCTTCGAATCCCGTATTTTTCCCGGATGTATTCGATCATAATTGCCTCGATGTTGATATTGCAGAAACCGCGATTTCCATGGACTACCCGCATGGAGTGGTGACCCGGAGGACGAACCAGGGCAAATGCGCTTTCCACCTCTCGTTTAAGTACCGCATCGGCAGCCACAAGACATCCTCCCGCGGAGATCAAATGGCTTTCCGTTGTGACTGCATCTTCATCAGGCACGCAAAAGTGGACCCGCTGGATATCCTCAAAACCTGCCGGGCGCACCCTATATTCAACGATTCCCTCAACGTCGAGAAGACCTTCTTCCAGTACCTGGTCCTGTGTATAAAGCAGTCGTTCTTCACGTTCCGGATGTGTGGGACTTATGGCCCAGTCAAAGGCCGGGAAAAAGATAAGGCCGGTTCGGCGTGGAGCTCGTATCATTTTGTATTTGCCCTCCTCCATTCAGGAATAAGTCCTGGAGTTATGCACATCTTGAGACGGATATTCCGGCCGGTTCTTGAATAGCCACGGATCATGTTAAACATCTGTTGTTCTGTTGTAGAGATTTCCAGGGTTTCCGGATCAGCACCCATATCAATGGCTGTTTTTCGGAGGACTTCACGGCCTAAGGAAACGGCAGTGTCAAGACCAAAATCGTAATCGATTCGATTTTGGATGTTTGCCTCCGGGATGATGACAGAGCCACGTTCAGTATCTGCCTGGAGGGTGATCTCGGAAGTGACCCTTGCGAGTGCCGCTCCCACGGCATTGGCCACACCAAAATGGGATGGCACGCGGTGTGGAAGTCCCAGGGCCTTGCCTACATATCCGGCAAGCTGGGGTGCCGGACCACCAATAATCACAACGGAATCAAGGGCGATCGTTTTGTTTTCAAGCACTTCATGAATAGTATAGACCGGCCTTGAATTGATCTCGCGCACAAAGGCACGGACTGAATCTGCAATGATCTTTGCAGTATGTTCTAAAACTCGTTCCGCAGTGGCAAGGACATCCAGGCCCAAAGGAGTGGCCAGCTTTTTCATAGCTGCCCTTGCAGAATCTTTATCCCCGTCCTTGAGCAAACCAAGAACAACCATGGCATCGGTTGGTGTCGGGACCGGACCTCCAAATGCCGAAGGATTGCCCTTTCGTAATGGCCCGATTTTCAAATTGCCGCTGTCTCCTGTTCGCACCTCGCTGTCTCCGCCTATGCCGATTGAATATGTCAGCAGGGAACGGATCAATGTTTGAAATTGTCCAAGCTTGATGCCGTATGGATCAATCAGCGGGACACCGTTTAGAACCACGGCCATATCAGTAGTTGTGCCCCCGATGTCAAGGACCAGCGTCGTGCCGGGGCAGCCATCCAGGGCCAGGGCGCCCATCACGCTGGCTGCCGGCCCTGATTGTGCGGTCTGGGCGGGCGAGGCCCCGGTCTGTTCCAGATCAACTGTACCCCCGTCCGGTTTCAACAGGTATCGAGGGCCATATAGTTTCTCTTCGTTCAGGATGTGGAGTAGCGCACTTGAGAACTGCCGGTGAATGTTGTGGAGTGCGGCATTCAGATATGTAGTGGTAATACGACGCGGAAAATTGAGTATCCCGGAAACCTGATGTCCGAGGGAAACATGGGAAAATGAACTGCCCGCCCACTCCGCAATCCGGATCTCATGGTCTGGATTACGGATTGAAAACTTGCCCACCACGCCGATAGTTTTTATCCCCTTTTCCCGTATTCGGGCGGAGGCGTCCAGGACGGATTGTTTATTCAGGGGCAGGGCCTCAAAGCCCTGGTGATCAAGACAACCCTCGACAATGTGAAAAGACGGGCCAACAGAAAACCAGTCAGGGTTCATGCCTGGGCCGCATGATACAATCATGCCGGTGTCTTCAAGCTGGTCCTGCACAATGGCGTTTGTGGCCATAGTCGTTGAGAAGGCCATTCGTTCAATCTGTCCGGGATCAATATCTTGAACGGTCTTTTCAAGGGAGACCCTGAGTGTTTCAAGCAGATCATCTCCCGTCATGGTCTTGGTCTCACGAAAAACGCCATTTTGATCAATGAGGACAGCATCCGTATGTGTGCCGCCAACGTCAACTCCCAAGATCATAAAGCCACCTATCCCCTTTCATTCATTGGTACATAATCCCTTTTTTTTGACCCGATATAGACCTGGCGCGGGCGGTGCAATTTCCATTCGGGGTCATCAACGCTCTCCTTCCACTGGCTGATCCATCCTGGCAACCGTCCGATTGCAAACATAACTGTGAACATATCCAGGGGGATGCCTATTGCCCTCAAGACAATGCCCGTATAAAAATCAATGTTGGGGTAGAGGCTGTGATCTATGAAGTATGGATCATTTATGGCAACCTCTTCCAGCCTCTTGGCTATATCAAGCAAGGGGTCAGTGCGGTTCTGCTTTTTTAAAAGCTTGTTGCATACACTTTCCATAATTCGGGCTCTCGGGTCATAGGTTCTGTAAATCCTGTGACCAAACCCCATCAAACGGAAAGGATCATTCTTATCCTTTGCCCTTGCTATGAAGGGCGCGGGATCTCCTCCGTCATCAGAAATTTGTTGCAGCATTTCTATGACAGCCTGATTGGCCCCTCCGTGTAATGGCCCCCAAAGGGCACACACTCCTGCTGAAATGGCTGCATATAGATTTACTCTTGCGCTACCCACCAATCGAACTGCGGCCGTGGAACAGTTTTGCTCATGGTCAGCATGCAGTATCCAGAAGACATTTAGCGTTTGCACTAAATCCTCGTCAATTTCATAGGGCCGGACCGGTGAATCAAACATCATATTCAAGAAGTTCGCACAATAGGAAAGATCATGCCTGGGATACACTATTTTATGGCCTGTGGCGATTTTGTACGACATGGCGGCCATGGTCCTCAACTTGGAAAGGAGCCGGGCAAAAGTTATGTTGATTTCCTCTTCTTCACTCCTCTCAGGGATCTCAGGGTAGAATGCCCTCATGGCATTTACCATGGATGAGAGTATGCCCATGGGATGTGCCCCTTTTGGAAAATGCTCAAAAAAATCATGCATGTCTTCATGCACGAGAGAATGGTCGTTCAACCTGGTAGAGAAGCGGTCCAGTTCTTCACGCGTAGGCAGTTCCCCGTTGATTAACAGGTAGGCGGTCTCGCGGAAGGTCGATTTCTCCGCAAGTTGTTCTATGGGAATCCCGCGGTACCGCAAAACCCCTTTTTCCCCGTCCATAAATGTGATGCTGCTCTCGCAACTACCGGTATTTGCATAGCCATGGTCAAGGGTGATCAGCCCTGTCTCTTTGCGGAGCCGGGATATATCGAGAGCCTTTTCTCCTTCGGTCCCTGTCACAATAGGCAGCTCAAATGTCTTTCCGTCAACAACTAATTTGGCTGTATTTAACATTTGCTTTTACCTCCGGTGCTGTTTTGATTTCAAAAGAAATTCGATTCTACCAGAATCTTTTGCTGTCCACAAACAATAAACGTAAGGATCATCTCCAAAAGAGTTGGTAGGATGATAAGGATTCAAGGATTCAAGGGGTAGAGGTTTAAGTTAACTCCTTAATAATTGAAGCATTTCGAGGATTAAAATCCTCATCTTACGCAGAGATTGCGGAAAATAGCCATTTATGGATGGGCACGATTTAGAGACTCAGATGTTACTATCTGGTGACCTGCATTATATTGAGGCTGGTAAATTAGAGATACTCAAGGAGGGGACAGGAGAGGTCGAGAGGATGCTCAAAGCACTCGACTCCTTGAATCCTTGAATCCTCGAACCCTGTATATCAACTAATCGGGAGAAGAGCCAAACGTAATTAGTGGCAATGCCATTGCGCTTTGACACGGCAAAATGGTATATGGGATTCTTTACTTGGATCATGAGGAGGCTGAGGTATTAAACATGAAATATTCAGAGGCCAAGCAGGGACGTATCTTTGTTATACGGCTTGAGGATGGAGACATTGTCCACGAGGAAATTGAGCAGTTTGCCCGGGATCAGTCAATAGCTGCTGCTGCTTTGATCATAATTGGCGGCGCTGACAAAGACAGCAGGCTTGTGGTTGGCCCTGAAGATGGGCGCACAACACCGGTTGTCCCCATGGAGCATATCCTTGAAAATGTTCGGGAGATTGCCGGTACAGGGACTTTGTTTCCGGATGATGAAGGCAATCCGCTATTGCATATGCACATGGCATGCGGAAGGGAATCGTCCACGATAACCGGTTGTATCAGGAATGGCGTGAAGGTATGGCATGTAATGGAGGTCATCCTTTTTGAACTAATTGGCACTACAGGAAGGCGTATCTTTGAAGCGGAAACCGGATTTAAGTTGCTGAACCCATAATCCGGATAAATCGGAAGAGCTCAAAGGTCAAAGCAAAAATATCTCTGTGCGTTTTGAAACCGGCTCATATTTCTGAACCCTCGAGTTTTTTATTGAGGAACCTGACCTGGTGCATCAACTTGTCGTCTGTTTTCATCCTACGCTCTACAATCTCCGAGGCATAGACCACCGTAGAATGGCTCCGGTCTATT
>JAYEIR010000021.1:0-26298 GCA_034660135.1 Thermodesulfobacteriota bacterium | reverse complement strand
ACGGGGATCCTCGTGCCTTTAATAACGGGCTTCCCTAACATTACGGCAGGCTTAATCTCTATCATATTATTTATATTCATAATTATCTACCTCATTTTAAAAATCGGGGTCAAATATTTGCGGCAGACTTCTTAACCCCACATGGTCAAGCGACTCCTTAAAAAACTTATCAGGGGAACTGCTGATCTGCTCCATATCAGAAGTATACCATATCGCCCTGACAAATAAACAGTGAAAAATATTAATACAGATCTCGCAAGTCCGATAGGATCAATCCCGCTTCCCGGAGGGTAAACTACTTTCAAATAATCAGACCCTCATGGACCGCCTCAAATTGGTGTGCGCCATTTAACCATCGGCATTACATAACCTTTTGATATCTATGCTTATTAACAGCTTTTTAAAAACAGTTTATGTAGGTTTTAGGTGATATAATCAGCGCAAAAGGACTTGCAAGAAATTTATGAAAGGCCCATCCTCAATCTTTCAATGTTTTCTTCACGATCTTATCCAATTCATCCATGCCAAACGGTTTGGTCAAAGCGCCACAAAAACCATATTCCTCGAAGTTGCTTACGACCGGGTCAAATGAATAACCGGTTGCAACGATCGCCCTGATTTCAGGGTCGATTTCAATTAGCTCCTTGATAGCTTCCACGCCCCCCATGCCGACATTATTGATAGCGGGACGCTCTTTTAAAATTTAACAACTCAATTGATAAGCATGATTTCAATTCAATTTTAAAAGAGCATCCCCTCTCCACGACACAGCCTCACAGGGCGGTGGACAGAGGCCCCGCGCTACATTATGCCTTATCTAACGCAAATCCTTTCTCAGTAAAAAGTTTCAGGCAGGCATCTACTACCTGGGGATCATAAAGAACACCCTTATTCCGTGAGATTTCTTTCAACGCCTCTTCTATCCCCTGGGCTGGCCGATAAGGCCGGTGAGAAGCCATAGCTTCCACTACGTCAGCGACGGCGATAATCCTCGCCTCCAGAAGAATCTCTTCACCTTTAAGACCTTGAGGATATCCGGAACCATCCATTCTTTCGTGATGCTGAAGCACGATCTGCGCAATTGGCCAGGGAAAATTTATGTTCTTCAATATATCGTGGCCTGCCTGCGAATGAGTCTTTATCATTTTGAACTCTATTTCTGTTAACAGTGAGGGCTTGCTGAGAATTTCGGAAGGGATATTTATCTTGCCAATATCATGAACAACAGCAGCTATGTGGATTTCCTGAACCTGATCTTCTGAAAGACCCATCTCTCCGGCTATGGCACAGGAAAGCTCGGCCACCCGCTGTTGATGATCGGCAGTATAGGGATCTCTCATCTTAACTGTGGATCCCAGGGCATTGATTGCTCCATCCAGTGTCCTTTTCAGTCTTTCGTAACTTTGCTCCAGTTCTTCTTTTGCACGCTTGCGTTCGCTGATGTCGCGTGTTACACCCAAAACCCCGATCGGACGGCCATCCGGGTCACGCAGAAATGATGCCTTTACTTCGACCCATAAGGTTGAACCATCCTTCCGCACCTGCTCCAGTTCCAGCAACCGCGTTCGAGATGGATTACTTAAACCTGAACCCTCAATGGCTATTTCCTCATTAAAAACCCTGGAGGCAACCTCAAAAGAATCCGGAGTCAAAAACTCATCGAGTGTCAGGTTCACATGCTCCTCAACCGTATAGCCCGTAAGATTGTAAGTAGAAGAGCTTACATAAGTAAACCGCATGTCCATATCCATGGTCCAGATGACATCTGATATATTTTCGGCAAGCAGACGATAGCGTCTTTCGCTCTCCACCAACGCCTTTTCCATTTTATGTTTGTAAAGGGCTATCTCAATAGAGCTATACAGCTCTCTCTCCTCGAACGGCTTGAGTATATAACCGAACGGCTCTGTCTTCTTTGCCCTCTGCAACCTCTCATCATCCGCATAGGCAGTAAGATACATAACAGGAATACCAAAACGGGAAAATATCTGCCCCGCGGCTTCTATACCATTCATGTCACCTTCCAGCATGATATCCATCAATACTAAATCCGGGAGCTTTTCCTCCGCTATCTTAACAGCATCCTCACCAGAAGAAACGATAGCAAGAACATCATATCCAAGGTTCCGCAGAATTCTTGCTATGTCCTCAGCAACAATCCGCTCATCCTCAACAACCAGAATCTTTACCTTCTTCTCCATGTTTTAGCACACTCCTTACCCCTTATCTTAACCTCTTCAGCCTCAGTACAAAAACCGCCCCTTGTGGGGTGTTATCCTCAACATATACACTCCCACCATAGTTTTCCATAGCTTTCTTGACTATATGCAATCCCAGACCTGTATGCCCGGTTTCACCATACTTGAAATCTTCTTCAAAAATTTTATCCTTCATTTCATCCGGAATTCCAATACCATAGTCGGCAATCCTTACTTCACATAAATCTTCCTGCTTATCTATCGTTATGTCTATCCTGTCGGTTTTCCCATGAACCACGGCATTGCTTGTTATGTTGTCTATAACAGAATTAATGGCCCCATTAGCCAGAACCTGGCATTTGCCTTTAATCGTAAATTCAATGGATCCATAATTTTCAATAACTTTTCTTATGACATCCTTAATGTCATAAAATTCCAGATCCTTGTGAGAAGAAATGATTGATTCAAGCTCCCTCATTCTCTTTATTGTTCCGGCACCCCTGTCTACGTACTTGGATGCCTCTTTCAAAAACTCTTCATCGTTCGAGCTTTCATAAAGCCTCAAGGCACTCTTTACAGCGGTTAAGTCATTCAATATATCATGCCTAAGGATCTGATTTATTAATTTCAGATGTTCCCGGTGTACCTCAAGTTCTTCCTCGGCCTGCTTGCGGTCGGTGATGTCATCATAGATGGCGACCACCTCGCCGGAAGGGAGTTTGTAGATATTATTTTCCCTCCAGCCGATTATGCGTTCATCGCTATACATGGCATCGGGGAGATACTCGGGCTTTCCGGTACGCCACACCCTCTGGAATGTCTCAAATATGCCGGCTTCCTTTACGCCGGGAAATGCCTCGGTTAAACGCTTTCCGACGACGGCTTCTCTGCTTACTCCCTCTATTTTTTCTGCGCCCCTGTTGAATTCCTTAAATACGAAATCCTTTCCATCATCCACGACTTCGTAAACCGCGACACCGCTTCTCATGTTTTCAAACAGCTCTCTGAACCTGATTTCGCTCTCCCGCAGGGCCTCCTCCGTTTTTTTACGCGCGTCAATCTCTCTGTTGAGATCGTCTATGGAGGCTGTGCTTTTTTTCAGATTTTCCATCATGCCGTCGAACGCCCTTGAAAGATGGCCAATCTCATCCTTCGCGTCTGTGCCCACCCTGTGGTTCAGGTCACCGCCGCCGATAATCCGTATGCCCTTCTCCAGTCTTGTTATCGGCGCTCCGATGCTTCTGCTGATCCATAAGGAGATGGCTGAAGCAAAAGCGGTAAAGACTATCAACAGGATAACAATCAATAAACCGGTTTTCTGCTGGACAGATACCAGCTTTGCCTGAATTACCTGATTCGTCCGAAAGACACGGGAAACCATTACCTGAGACTCCACCAGCAGGTCGCCTGTCAGTTTAACTTTCAACTTGGAGATCCCGTTTTTATGATGCCCGCCATATTCCCGTTCTTCCCTCTGAATTGCGGCCAGTTCAGCAAAAATATCTGAAAATCGTTCAAGGCTTTTGAGCGTTTTTTTCAAAGCGTCTTTTTCACCTGAATCTTCAAAAATATTTGCCTCTTCCACCAGGAGCTTTGCCAGAGAATCATGGCTTGCTTTCCACTGCATGAGCGAACGTTCTCCGGGGTGGAGCAGATACTCATGCGTTACTATTTTCAGTTCAGCCATATTTTGGGATACTCTACCTGCTGCGCTCTCTTTTTGGTCCCATTCATTCATTTCCCTGTACGCGCTGAAAATAAGCAGGCCAACCGTGACAGAGATGATCAGGGCTGAAATAACAGCGATCTGTAATCTGGTCTTGATTTTCACAGGATTACTGCTCCTAACGGATTATGGTAATTGTCTCAGGCTTCACCGCGTCCAGGGCGTCCATATTAATAAGATTGAGATAATTGGGGAGTGTTTTCCTGTCAACGAACCTGCTGCGTATCGCCCACCTTGCTATCTCGTCCCATGATACCAGCAGGGCCTGGTCCAGTGAAAACTCGAACGTGAAATCATCCCAGGCGGCGCTTACCGTCTCTTTATCGAGGTTGAAGGCCTTTGCTATTATACCCTGCGCCTCTTCTCTGTTTCCCTTTATAAATGTATCGGCCCTGTCGATGGCCATCAGAAACTTTTTCAGGGCTTTCGGATGCTCTCTCGCAAAGTCCTTCATCGCCGCGAAATTAAAGGTCGCCCGGTAGATATCCCCGCCCGGCAATTCTATGGCATTCCCCCCCAACAGCTTCATTGCCTTCTGGGAGTATGGCTGCCAGACAGAAATGGCGTCCACCTCATTATTCTTTAACGCATCTGCCAGGTCAAATGTCTTGATATCGATCATTTCCACCTCGGAGATCGACAGCCGGTTATGGATCAGAAACGCCCCCAGATAATAGTGGCCTGACGTTCCCCTGTTTGCGCCCACTTTTTTTCCCTTCAGATCCGCGCCCGTCCTGATGCCGCTGTCCTTTCGCGCGATTATTCTGACAAAGGGGTATGAGTGGGTAAATGTGGCAAAGATGCAGAAATCATCCCTCTTGGAACCGTTAAATACAACAGGCATATCCGCCACGGTAGATATGTCCACTTCCCCGGCGAAGAGGGCCTGCGTGGCCTTTTTGCCGCTGCCGTATTCCTTTACCTCTACATCAAGGCCCTCTTTTGCAAAATACCCCTTCTCCTTCGCGATATAAACAGGAACGGACAAGAACGATTTTGAGGCGCCAAGCCTTATTTTTTCTTTGATCTCTGGAGATTCACCCTGCCCGCAGCTTACAAGAAAACAGGCGCCAACTGTTAGAATCATAACGGCAGAGATTGCTGCTGCCAGAACGGGAAATTTCTTCTTCTCCCGCGCCTGTGATACCGGCCATTTTTTTTCGGTTTTTCCAATCATTTTTATGTCCTCATTTTCTGTGTTCCGTAGCATTGCCCTTCTGCGGGGCGCAGAGTCCCCGCGCTACGTCCTCATTGACTCCCCTCGCAACCCGCCTATATCCTCTTCTTGTACTTTCGTTCCTTGAATACGATCTTGAATGTTGTACCTTTGCTTCTGTCAAGTTTGATTGTGCTGCCGAGTTGTTCGGTAAGCATATCCACCAGCTGCAGGCCGAAGGTCTCAGTGTTTCTGTAGTCTATCTTTTCAGGAAAACCTATGCCGTCATCTGTGACGGTCAGCGTGTATCCTTCTGTCTTTTTGTTTTTTGTGAGTTTTACGGCAATTTCCCCCTTTTTGTCTTCAGGAAAGGCGTATTTCAGGGCGTTTGAGATAAGCTCATTCGCTATAAGCCCCAGGGGCATCGCCGTCTCGATATTAAAGCGAACGTCTTTTATATGTGACGAAAAGGTTACGGCCCTTGAATCCACCCTGTATGTCTGGAAGAGACGTGCTGACAGATCTTCCATATAATCGTGGAAGTCGATACTGGACAGATCCTTCGAGAGGTAGAGCTTCTCATGGATAAGAGACATCGACCTGATACGGTCATCACAATTTTTGATCAGTGAAAGGGCCCTTTCATCTTTTATGTCTTTAGACTGGAGGGACAGGAGACTTGAGACTATCTGCATGTTGTTCTTGACCCTGTGATGTATCTCGGCAAGGAGGGATTCTTTCTCCCGGAGGGAGCGCCTGGTCTCCTCTTCGGCCTTCTTGCGGGCGGTGATGTCGATCAGTGAGGCAACGCTCTTTTTCGTTCCGGGGATCATGTCTATCTTGAGAAAAATATCCTTTATGCTGTCCCGTTTATTGTCAAAGCGAAATTCGTATTCCGTTGGAGCCTTGCCCCCATTTTTTCTCCTTTCAGCAGCATATTCCCTCATCCTTTCAAGGTCTTCGCTGACCACAAATTCTGTCCACTTCTCCCTGCCCTCTATTTCTTCTCTGGAATACCCGCTGAGTTTCTCGAATCCAGTGTTCGCCATTGAGATAGTAGCATCTTCTTCGAGGATCACGGTAGCCGTTCCTGTGTTCTCAAAAACGCTGCGGTAGCGTTCCTCACTTTTCCGCAAAGCTTTCTCGGCTTCCTTGCGATCGGTAATGTCGCGGGCAACGCACAGTACGGCCTTTTTCCCCAGATAGGTGATCTCTTTTGCATTGATCTCCGTCGGAATCATTGTTCCATCGGCTGCCTGGAGGAGCAGATCAAGGGTCTTGATTCTCTCTTCGCGCGCCGTGCCAAGTATCGCGGCCGCGTCTTCTCCGGACATGATTGATGACAGGTTCATGCTGCAAAGATCGTCCCTGCCGCACCCGTGCACACGGCGGTACTCCTCGTTTGCGTCCAGGAGATTTCCTTCGAGATCGGTTATCCATACACAATCAGCGACGTTTTCAAACAGCTCCTCGTAGCGCGATTTTTCCTCCGCCTCTCTGAGGCTTTTCAGCATGAAGTTGAACGCGCCCGACAACTGGTTGAACTCCATATAATCGCTTCCCTTTTCGTCAAAGGCGACATCTTTTTCACCCTTTGAGATCCGCGCGGCCCTGCCGGCCATATCGCTAAGGGAGCTTGTTATCTGTCTTATCAGCACAATGGCCATCAGAACAAACATCGCCAGCACAAGGACAGAGGCGCCGGCTATGAGAAGAAGGAACCATATCTTTTGTTTCTTTAAACTCTCAAGCGTGTATGTGTAATAGAGATTTTGAAAGCCGCTGAGCCCGACTCCGGTATACATTCCCGGCTTGTCGTCAAGGGTCGTTCCGCGGATGCTCTGTATGGAGCCGTCCTTCGCTAAAAAGAAGACATCTCCATCCACAGTGTGGTAAATGGTCTCTATGAGTTTCCGGTCCGCCAGCATGTCATACAGGCAAAAGGTCGTTCCCAGGCGCTCGGTCCTGCGCATTATGGGGGTTGAAAACAGGTGGAGGAACCTTTTTCTGCCGTCATCTTCAATGAGTGTCCCCCGGGGCCGGATGGAAAGGACGCGGTCTATCAGCCTGTCCGATATGCCCGCGGGGCGTGTTTCGGGATAGATTGTCCCTGACGTGTCGTCCCTGATAAAGAAGCATGCGCCATCTGAGGCGGGATATAGCCCCAGCATCTGTTCATCGAGCTGAGAGGCAACCCCTAACATCATGGTGACACGGATCGTGTTGTTGAGACTCAGTTCATGGAGTCTGCCATTCAGCCCGTCCAGCCGGTTTTTTATCAACAGTTCCAGCTCCCCTATCTGGGATGACATCTTCTGTGTGAATTCCGCCTCCAGCCTGTGGCTGAAGTAGAAGAAAAGCACAGAGGAGAGGATAGTGATTGAGATGGAAGAGAGCAGGATCACAGCGATAATCAGAACCCTGGAAAAACGTTTCTTTTTCAACATCATCGGTAGTTCCTTCCTTACCGGGATTATTCCGGAATCTTCGTTATCACTTCGTCGGCGGCCAGAAGCATGTCATCCGGGATGGCGATGCCCAGCTGCCGCGCCCTTGCCAGGTTGAAGACCAGGGCATATCTTCCGGCATCTTCGATAGCCAGATCGCCAGGCTTCCGTCCGCGAAGTATCTCTGCCGCCATGCTCCCGGCCTGCATGCCCATGGCCTTGTAATCAATGACGGCTCCGCCGAACAGACCCATTTCAACAAAGGCATAATTGGGTGCAATAGCCGGTTTCCTGCAGTTTTGAACGGTCCACCGGAAGATCTCGGGAACGGTAACTGCTTTTCCTCCGGCGTCTTTGAGAAGAAGGGCCGCGAGGTAGACAGCCCCGATCTGTGGATCGTTATTAATGGTCTCGATTTCACGCATGTATTCTTTCCAGCTCCTGACGATCTTTTTGTCAAACCCGACGGGGATCTTTTCTTTGCCCAGTTCAATCTGTATCTGCCTGTCAATGGCCCTGCCGGTGGGGGAGAGATCCACCAGCATGCGCACCTTTCGCAGACCGGGAAGAATCTTTTTCTGCACCCGGACAGCAGTCGTGAAATGGAGATTTTCATAGACGCCAGTGATATTGTGCCCGGGCCTTTCGCGTGATTCCATAAACCGTTTTTTCAGGTTGTAGTCCTCGGGCTGTCCGTTCATGCCTGAGAATACTATGTTGCGCGGTGTGTCGACAAGCTCAAGCGCCACCGTTCTGAACGCGTTATCGTCGAGGGTGACAAGGACGTGAGGCCGGAAATCTCTGATCTTTGAAAGCGCGATGCGGGCCTGGCGGGATATCAGCTTTTCGGTGTTGTTCCTGCTCTTTGTGTTCATGTAATATGTCTTAAGGACAAGGTTTTTCCCCTCTGTGAAGCCCTGTTCTTTCAACGCGGCCACCACGCCGTCGTGCTGAGGCCGGCCGCAGACATTTTCTCTGTCATAGCTGTGGAGGATGAATACCCTGTGCATGCCGGCGGTTTCACCGGCAAAAAGGGTGCTGCCTGAAAAAAGGGCGCAAAAAATAGCCGCAAGGATAACGCCGATGGAAATCATTTTTGTTTTCATTGCCTTCTCCAGAAATAGTGACAGCTGTCACTATTTTTTATGGCTCATCGCGGATTAGCGTGATGCTTATATAATAAAAAAGGGCTTAACGTCATTCCGGGCTTGCCTTGGAATCCAGGTTTCCCGAAGCGTCTGGATTCCTGTTTTCTCTGGAATGACGGCCACTTCTGCGTCCGAGGCTGATTTGTTCGATTACCTTTGGCCCCGGCTTCAAAACCGCTTGATGCCACTTCTGTTTTGTACTTTTGATTTGAAAGAATTTTTGTAAGAAGTTCTTGAATATCTCATCTTTCACTTTCCTTGAGTCCCCCTTGTGGCAGAAAAGTCACACTGGTGAAAAGGTGCAAAAGGTGTAACTGGTGTAAATCTATATCGTTAATAAGCAATATGTCAAGGAACAAGGAATAACTGCATTTGTTTGAGGCGGTTTCAATATGGTTGGTCATATCTCTTGCCATCAGCATGTCCCAAATTAGCTCTTAAATTGAGAGAATACGGAATACAATTGCCACAACAAGTGACATGGTGTAGTGTGAAATAATGGTAAACAGCTTCAGCCTGACTACGTGAGTGGTCACAAGCCATGTTGATGAAAAGAATGGAGAAAGGAGAGTGAAATCATAAATGCCGGATCCGCAGGTTCAAACCAAGCCGGTGTGTCCTTTCCTGATGACGTTTGCATACACCATCTTTTCGAGAAACAGGCCCTGAAGCATCCCGATAAGGTTGCAGTTATACTTGAAGATAAACGTCTAACCTATGGAGAACTCAATCAAAAAGCTAATCAATTAGCACACCATCTTCAGAAACTGGGTGTCAATCAGGCAACACCCGCAGGTCCAAGCTGGACCTTCTTCTCAATCTGGAAGAGCGTGAAGGCCGTCTTGAAGGGTGGTTTGAGTACAATACAGACATCTTTAGTCCCGTGACTGTGGAAGGAATGGCCATGCATTTATTGAATATACTCAACGCGTTGGTGTCGGACACGTCACAGCGAATCTCAGTTCTCCCCCGGCCCACGGTTGAAAAAGGTCTTAAAATCCCAGGTGTGGAGGAATCCTATCCTCTTTCACCCATGCAACATGGGATGTTATTTGACAGCCTTTCTGCTCAGGAGCCCGGTGTGGATGTGGAACAGATAGTCATCAGGTGCCGTGAAGACCTGGCCCCCAATACGCTCAAAGAGTCCTGGGAAAAGATCGTAAGACTGCATCCAATTATGAGAACAGGTTTTCGCTGGGAGGGGATCGATAAACCGCTTCAAGATGTTTATGAAGATGTCACACTTTCGTGGCACCTGCAAGACTGGCGTGACCGGACAGTGGAGGAACAAGATGCGCGGTTGAAGGCCTATCTTGCTGCCGATCGTCAGCGGGACTTTGCCATGAACGAGCCGCCCCTCATGCGTTTCGCCCTTTTCGAGATTGGTGATGCCGAATGGTTGTTTGTCTGGACCTTTCATCATTCGTTGTTGGATGGCCGCTCCTTCCTTGTCGTGTTGAGAGATGTGTTTGGCATCTATGACGCTGTCTGCGAGGGACAGGAGTTGGAAATTCCGAGTTCCAGGCCATACCGGGATTATATTAACTGGTTGAGGAAACAGGACAAATCTACGTCAGAGCCCTTCTGGCGGGATATGCTCAAGGGTTTTGCCTCTCCCACCCAAATGAGAATAGAGGAACAATCAGGTCAAGCGATCACTAAAGGAGAGAAGCATGGAGAGGAAGAAATCAAGCTGTCTGAATCCCTGACTTCATCTCTGAAAGCCGGCGCAGGTCAATACGGGGTTACCATTAATACGCTTGTACAGGGGGCCTGGGCACTACTGTTGAGCCGGTATAGTGGCGAAGAGGATGTTGTCTATGGCGCCACGAGAGCAGGTCGCCACTGGTCACCCAAGGGTACAGAGGATATGGTGGGCATCTTTATTAACACCCTCCCCGTGCGTGTGCGTGTGCCGTCTGATGCCAGGATGGGCCAGTGGCTACGGGAACTGCGGAATCAGCATATCGCCGTCAGGGAACACGAACATATTCCTCTCATTGATGTTCAGGGATGGAGTGAAGTCCCCCGGGGTGTGCCCCTTTTTGAAACAATCGTCGTATTTGAAAACTTCCTCCTTGACTCGGCTCTAAAGGCCCAGGGAGGAACATGGGTAAACAGGGACCTGACGCTTTTTGAGCAGACCAGTTTTCCCCTTACCCTGTCAGGTTATCTGGAGTCTGAACTTATCCTGAGGATAGAATACGACAGATCCCGCTATGGCAAATCGACCATTTCCGAGATGCTGCAACATCTGCGGACTCTTCTTGAAGGTATGGTGGAGCAACCTGAGAGGACCTTAGGTTCAATACCCATCCTGACAGAAGAGGAGCGGAGCCAAGTATTGGTCGACTGGAACGCTACTGAGGCCCAATATCCCAAAGATAAAGGTATTCATCAACTGTTCGAAGCCCAGGTTGCGCGGACGCCCGATGCAACGGCCGTGGTTCATAATGATATGGAGCTTTCTTATGATGAATTGAATCAACGTGCCAATCAATTGGCGCATTATCTGAAAAGGCTTGGGGTTAAATCCGACGTGCCGGTGGGGCTCTTTGTGGAACGTTCTTTTGAGATGTGCGTGGGCGTCCTCGGTATCCTGAAGGCAGGCGGGGCCTATCTCCCTTTGGATCCGGCCTACCCAATAGACCGGCTTACCTTCATGCTGAATGATTCCCGGGCACCTGTAATAGTAACCCATAAACGAGTGGTGGAATCGCTGCCGGAGTATGAGTCTCAAGTGGTGGTTATAGATGAAGATCAGGAGCTTATCGGGCACGAGAGTAAAGAAAACCCATCTGCTCAGTCTCCTGATAATCTTGTATATGTAATGTATACTTCCGGTTCGACAGGCCAACCAAAAGGTGTACTTGTCCCACACCGCGGGGTCGTAAACCATGCAGTTGCCGTATCAAGGCAATATGGCATTATACCCGAGGATCGTGTATTGCAGTTCTTCTCCATAAATTTCGACGGCTCGGTCGAGGAGCTCTTTTGCGCATGGGCACAGGGAGCAGCCCTGGTTCTCCGATCCGCGGACATGTTGGCATCCACAACGGGTTTCCTGGACTGGATCGAGCAATATGGCATCACGGTTATTGATCTGCCCACTGCTTACTGGCATGAAATAGTGTACGGCCTGTCCATTTCGGAGAGATCCCTGCCCGTTGACCTTCGGGTGGTTATTGTTGGGGGGGAAAAGGCATCAGCTTCGACCTATTCAACATGGTCTAAACTGACCAAGGGACGGACACGATGGTTCAATACCTACGGGCCTACGGAATGTGCTGTCGTGTCCACAGTCTACGAGCCGGATGCCTCGTTTGAATCTGAAGGAACAGGGCCTGATTTGCCCATCGGCAGGCCCATTGCCAATACGCAGATCTATGTGCTGGACAAGAATCTCCAGCCTGTACCAGTGGGAGTCCCGGGCGAAATGTTCATCGGCGGAGCGGGCGTGGCAAGGGGTTATCTCAATCGCCCGGAACTGACGGCTGAGAGATTTATCAAGAATCCTTTCAGTGACAGCCCAGGTGAACGGCTCTACAAAACCGGTGATCTGGTCCGCTATCTTCCGGACGGGAATATTGATTTTATCGGTCGAACCGATTTCCAGTTGAAATTCCGGGGGTTCCGGGTAGAACCTGGGGAGATAGAAAGCATATTGGAACAGCATCCCTCGGTCCGCGAGGCCGTGGTAATGCTAAGGGAGGACGTACCAGGCCGGAAATTTCTTGCAGCTTACCGGACTGCAAAGGAAGGGACCTCTTCTTCCACGGCAGACTTGCGACAATTTCTCAAAGACAAACTCCCCGAATATATGGTACCCGCTGCCTTTGTTCTCATGGATTCATTCCCTTTGAGCCCTAACGGCAAAGTGGATCGCAGGGCACTGCCCGTACCTGACGTAACCGGGATCGAATCTGATGAGTCATACGTGGCTCCTCGTAACAAGACGGAAAATACCCTGGCACTCATATGGGCTGAGGTACTTGGTGTCAAGCAGGTCGGCATTAATGACAATTTTTTCGAGTTAGGAGGGCATTCCCTGTTAACCCTCCAGGTCTTAGACAGGGCCCACAGAGAAGGGCTTGAGCTAACGCCACAACAACTATTTAAGCACCAGACTATTGCAGAGCTTGTGTCTGCCTTAGAGCCGGCATCCGCATTGGAGGCAGAGCCGACCTCCTGGTCCTCCCTCGTTTCCCTTCAACCGGACGGCTCCCGCCTGCCTTTCTTTCTTGTTCATACAACTCCCGGGGATATCCTTGGCTATGGTAACCTGATCCATCATTTGGGGCCGGATCAGCCATGTTATGGGTTCCAGTCCCTTGGCCTGTATCAACCGGAGCAGGCTCATACTCGAATTGAAGACATGGCCGCCTATTACGTGGATCTGTTGCTTGCATTTCAACCTAAGGGGCCATACATCTTGGGCGGCTGGTGCTATGGTGGAATAGTCTCCGTTGAGATGGCGCAACAACTCGTGGCTCAAGGCCATGATATCGGGCTGTTGGCCCTGATTGATACATGGGCTCCCCGCCCTGATCTTGGGCACTATCGCTACTATCTCAACCGTGTCGGTTGTTTCTTGAGGATGGGTGTTCATCGATGGATCTGTTATGCAAGGGCGAAAGTTGAACGAAAAATAAGAAGAAGGACACAAACCACCTCCGACGTGCTTGCCGTTGACCTGGAACATGGTCACCTTGCAAATCGCAAACACGTCCTCAAGATCAACATGCAAGCCGTTAAAGAATATAGATCGAAACCCTATCCGGGGCGGATAACGCTTTTCAATTTAGAGGACCCTGGTGATGGCATCGTGCCGGACCCAAAATCCGGCTGGTCAACATTGGCTGCTGAAATAGAGATGCATCCCATTTCTTCTTCACACAGAGACATGCTCCAGGAGCCTCAAGTAAAGGTCCTTGCCGGGCAGATCAAGGAATGTATTGACCAGATTGCAGGTTAAGATTGAGCATAGAGAGGCATAATGAATAAAGAGATGAAGACCAGGATCAAAAAAGGGATTGTGTTTTTTGCCTGTGCATTTACCATATTTCTGCTGTCTCTATCAGCAGTCACACTTTGGAGCAATTCCGGGACAGGTCCCCAGACCCTGTACAGTGATGAGTGCAGCCCTGAATGCCTCAATTACATACAAGAAATAGCCGGTGCAGGTGTAAATGACAGCAATGTCCTCCAACTGAACCCTGACCGCTGGCACAGTCCGGTGTTTAAGCTGTACTGCGGGGGTGGAGGGCGCAGGGATTTTACGCCCTATGACGTGATAGAGTTCCATTTCCGAAGTCCTGAGGCAGATCCCGGCAATCCAACGTTCTCCGTGCGTACCTGGAACCAGATTAGCCATAGTGTGTCCATCTGCGATTACATCGATGGAGGCATTATTGACAACACATGGCGTCTAATAACCATTCCCCTTGCCGACCTGGCAACAGCCCAATGGGACCTCGGTAATGTGGAGAGCTTGAACTGGAACAAGGATGATGAAAGCCGCACCTATTACGTGGATAATGTCATTCTTAGGATTAGAGTCCCGCCCACCTTGATAACCTCAGGAAAGGATGCTCCTTTTCCCGAGAGCAACACTGTGGTACGTCTTACGTTCAGCAAGCGGTATGATCATGGAAGTATCAAGCATCTGAACAACTACAGTATTATTAGCAACACCGATCCCTGCTACGAAGAACCTGTCCATCCTGTGGACACAGGTATGCATTATCGGGTCCGGGGATTCAGCAGCAGCAAGAGCGCCATTAACCGTTATCAGGTTTTTTTGCGGTTTTCCATCCCCTTCCGGAACGGCCATGAATACACCCTCACCGTGCAAAACATCACGGATGGTTCAGGCAACGTTATGGAACCAGTGCAGGTTGTCTTTGGTTACGATGACACGTCCATCCTTAATGCCAATATCAAAGTAAATCAGGTGGGTTACCTCCCGGATAGGCCAAAGATGGGCTATGTGGGAGGCTATCTCGGCGATTTGGGGGGGGGCGTGTGGGCCGTTGGTGAAGCAGGAGTCATTTTTTTCCGGGATGATCGAAACGGGTGGTCCAGTCTGGAAAGCCCTGTGGCCTCGACCCTGCACGCAGTGGCTGCAACCCGGGAAGATAATGCCTGGGCCGTTGGTGATGGTGGCGTTATCCTTCACTGGGACGGTATCAGATGGAGCCGGGTCAACTCCCCAGTGTCTCAGGAACTTCTGGCAATTCATTTTGGTCCCACAAACATTGGATGGGCCGTGGGCGCAGAGGGGATAAGTATCCGTTTGACTAATGGCGTGTGGACCAGGGTGGCAACTCCTACCACCCAAACCCTCCGAGGTGTCTGGGCCGGACCGGGCGATACTGCCTGGAGTGTCGGTGATAGTGGGGTTATCCTTTTCTGGGATGGCAATAAATGGATTTGCCATGAGCATCCCACAAATTCGGATCTTTATGTTGTCAATGGACCCCATGATGACTCGCTGTGGGCGTCGGGAACCAATGGGACTGTGATAATGCATCGTTACGGCCACTGGGGGATCTATGAGGATACCCCCTGCACATCAGCCACCCTCCGGTCCATTACATTCGATCCCGTCGGGCAGGTGTGGATCGCAGGAGATGGTGGAGTGCTCTTACATAAGCCCGGATTCGGCAGTTCGCCTTTTGAAATGGAAGATTCCGGGACCGGTGAAGTCCTCTTTGCCTTGACGAGACAGCACGGCCGAAGCCTTTGGGGCGCAGGGGGTTATGGATCTTTAATCGAGTTTACCTCTGACCACTGGGACCTGAAAACCAACTTGGGCCCTGGCAAACTCTATGGTCTCTTTGCCTTGCCATACGGCGCCCTTCGTCTTCCCGATCCACCCCCCCAGGTTCATATACGGGAATCGGAAACCGGGGATACCGCACTGACTGTTCCTCTTACCCTGAGGGCGGCCAACTGGCATCTGTCCGGTGAAGATGTATATGCCTTTGACTTTTCCGGACTGACTACACCGGGTACATACCATGCCTTTGTCCCCGGTATGGGCCTGTCAGACCCCTTTGTCATCGGCACTGATGTTCTTGATCATGCGGCCTACACCACTGCCAGGGGTCTTTATTACCAGCGCAGCGGCATGGCCCTGAAGGAACCCTATGCCGAAGGGCGCTTCACAAGGCCTTTAAGTCATGAGTATGACAAAGATGGGCGAATGATTGACGCCACATTCCATGACTCTCTCCCTCTTACCCCCCTTTATGGCGGGGAAACCCCGGGAAAAATGATCGATGCCCATGGCGGGTGGCATGATGCGGGTGATTATGGAAAATATCTTCCCACGGCTGCCGCAGCATTACGGTTCTTGTTTACAGCTTACGATCTTGATCCTTCCAGGTTCCAGGATGGTGCCTGGAATATCCCTGAGAGCGGTAATGGGATCCCCGATCTCTTAGACGAGGCACGATGGGAGGTGGATTGGATCGCCCGGATGCAGGCAGACGACGGGGGAGTATACCACAAACTCACGGCCCGGACATGGTTTAGCGGCATGCCACATGAGGAGGAAGGTCCACGCTATATTTTTGAAAAGACCACTCACGATACCGCATTGGCAGCAGCAGTCTTTAGTTGTGCCGGCCGCTTGTGGAGGCCGTACGATTCTGCCCTGGCCGATCGCTATCTGGCATGTGCGGAGCGTGCGTGGAACTTCCTTCAGAAGCATCCTGATCCCACGCCCGTAGGCGGTTTCCGCAACCCGGATGGGGCAGGGACCGGGCAATATAATGACAGTGATGATGCTGACAATCGTCTCTGGGCGGCCGCGGAATTATACCGCACCACGGGCAAGGCCGAATTCAGGGAATATTTCGAACACTGGTGGGCCGACAACAAACACAAATGGGGCTGGAGCAACTGGCAACACTTCTATCAATGCGCATACTGGGCCTATTTGCGAACCAACAGGCCTGACGTCAATACAGACATTCGAAAAGAGATCTTTGAAAAGATCATGCACAACGCCGACAAATTGGTGGCCCTGACAGAAGCCAACCCGTATCACAACGGTGCACGCTTAGATGTGCCTGATTGGATTGGCTGGGGTGCATTCACACAGAGTACGGAATATGCTTTTCCTCTGTTGCAGGCATGGGTGCTGAGCGGCAATGAAGAATATCTCGATGCCGCTGCCCTCAACTTAGATGCCCAGTTAGGGGCCAACCCACTGTCCTTCAGTTTTATTACAGGCTTAGGGGCACGCTACCCTCGAGACCCTCTCCACAAGGTGTCTGTTAACGATGGGATAGATGAACCTGTGCCCGGCATACCCGTATTCGGGGTCTTCGCCCATATGAGCAATGGCCAGTCTTTTTACCGGGCAGCCCAATCCGATGATAACAGTTATCCTTTCAGTTATTCTACCACGGATCCATACCCGATCCTGCGTAGATACGTGGATGCCCACGAGCTTGTGCCCATGACGGAATTTACCATTGTTGATATGGCCATAACCGCCGGAGTCTTCCATTTAATGGCTCAAACTCCCTGAATATTGACCATGAATTTCGCATTTTTTTTACGACAAAACAAACAACTGATATGATTGACTTTTTTAAAAGAACATAATAAAAGATACTATAGGCTTAAAGAAAAACATTTTGGGGTTGGTGTAATTCTCCTTTAAAAAGAATTACAGGGGCAGTCGGAATCCGATACTTGAAACTGGAAATTTGAAACTTGGTCTATATATGACGATTCAGGTGGCTACCAAGTTTCCAGTTTCAAATTTCAAGTTTCCTGATATCGCACGGGAAAAATCTCTTCGGGGATCGAATATTCTAAACCCCAAAAACATTATCTTAAGGACTATAATTGACCTTTGGGGTTACTGAAAATGTAACAAGGGGGAAGTCTTAATGGAAGTGATTACGGAACAAATCGGGGATGTCTGTTTGGCGCTGATATCATCGGAATCTTTGGTTGCAGATAACACTAAAGACTTTAAACGTGAAATTTCGCCACTTTTAGAGTCAAATGCCAAGATTGTGCTGGACATGAGCCAGCTCCAATTTGTTGACAGCTCAGGTATTGGCGCTATCCTTTCCTGTATGAAGCATCTTAGTGTATCAGGGGGTGAATTGAAGCTCTGTTCGGTGACAAAACAGGTCCGTTCGATCTTTGAGATGGTTCGGCTCCATCGGGTCGTGGACATGTTCAATACAAAAGAAGAGGCCCTGCGATCTTTTAGTGAATAACCATATTTAGCCTCACACCCACCAACCTCAATATCTTTGCTCAATGTGTTGGTGATCAGTTGTTTGAAACTGGGGACAGGGATTTTGGATTATTTTGTTCTTGACACCCTAAATCCATGAGATGTTTGATTAGGACATGAGGTGGACGCAGAATGAAACCATGTATCGTCATGCGCTCGTACAATGACATGCCGCTGATTGTGGACACTTTATCCATGGTAAATCAGCAGGACAGCCCTTTTGAACTGATCTCCCTCGACAATGAATCCTCAGACGGTACACTCCAGGAGATCAAGAAATATACTGACCTCACCATTAATATCCCCAAAGGAACTTATGTCCCGGGTCGGGTCCTCAATCAAGGTATGGAGGCTTCCCACGGCGAGTTCGTGGTGTTTCTCAACTCTGATTGCACCCCGCAAAACAAATCCTGGCTTAAAAACCTCTTATCAGGGTTTACTGACGACAAAGTGGCAGCCGTTTTCAGCAGACAGATCCCGCGGCCCGATTGTCATCCTATCCTGGCAAAAGACACTGAAGATACATTCGGGGACGGTTCAAGACAGAAATACTGGCGGCACTGCTTTTCAATGGCCTCTTCTGCTATCCGGCGCTCCGTATGGGAGCAAATGGGATTTAACGAACAGATTCAGTACTCAGAAGACATCGACTGGACCTGGCGTGTGAGGCAAAAGGGCTATACCATACGTTATGTGGCTGATTCCATTGTCATGCACTCCCACAACTACACCATAAAACAATTTTACAAGCGGCACTATGGCGAGGGACGGGCCGAAGCGGTTATCTTTGACTGGTCTCCCTGGGAGCAGTCATGCTTCCGTTACTCCTTGTTACCTTTCATGCGTCAGGTCATTAACGATGAGAAGTATTGCCTTTCCCGCTTTTCACTATGTGCATGTTTCTACTCACCCGTGCTCCGCTTTGCACAGCTATTAGGCAGGCGTGCGGGTTTCAAGGATGGATTAAAGGAGGGAACTCGATGAGCGCTATTTATGCTAATCATGGGTCAGATAAATTCAATGCCCGTATGCACGACGTTTCGATGCGTATCGGAGCTGATGTGGAAAAGGCATTAGGTAACAATTTTGTAGCGTTGCTATTGGGCGGCGGTTACGGACGAGGAGAGGGCGGGGTGGTGCGCGTGGATGGTGTGGAACAGCCCTATAATGATCTCGACTTCACCCTTATCGTGAAACGAAAAAACGCAGTTCCCTGGGATAAATTAGACGCAATTAGTGAACATTTTGAAGAAGAGATCAAGATTGATGTGGACTTCAGCAGGCCTTTAACCCTTCATGATGTTGAAAACTGGCCGCACTGGTTGATGTGGTACGATCTCCTGAACGGACACATCGTAATAGGGGGCCCGCCTGATATCCTGAAAGCCCATGCGCCGGCGGCCCTTAAAGAAACATTACCGGCTATAGAAGCGACCCGCCTGGTGCTGAACCGTGGAGCCGGCCTCTTGTGGGCATTACGTGTGGTGCGGGGAGTTGAAAAAAAACCGGATGCGGATTTCATCCGGCGGAACTATTACAAATGCATTCTGGCCATGGGAGACGGCCTCTTGATCGCTCATCAGCGCTTTGCCACGCCTTATCGCGGACGTGACGATCGCCTGACCCTGCTTGAGACAGATTCCCCTGAAGTTGCTGCATTTGAATTAGGGGGGCTTTACCATGAGGCCCTGCGCTTCAAATTTCAACCGGATGACTTGCCCGACCCCGAGGTAGGTGAAGAAAAGCTGAAGGATCTGGCAAGACGCTGGGGGGATATCTTCCTGCACGTGGAGAAGATCCGTACAGGGCGCAACTGGGTTTCATTAACCGAGTATTCACGGTGGAGGGGCCTTCGGGAAGTGGAACAACATTCCATCAAAAACCTTCCACGCAACCTGATAAGAAACAAACAGATGGGTATCCTCTCATGGAAATACCCCCGGGAAAGGCTTTATAGGCAATTGCCAGTCTTGTTAGGACTGACAGACCAGACCATTCCGGATTGGCCTGCCGAATCCGGTCGTTTCCTCAAAATCTGGGACAGATTTAATTGAGACAAAAATGGAAAATCTCACAAAAGAGCAGTTTTCCCAGGATCTGGGAATGGAATTGACTTCTCTGGATCTCATCCAGGAGAACAAATATTGTTATATCTATCGCTCCGAGGCCGATGCAAGGCCTTTTATTCTCAAGAAATACAAGGGTGATGATTCCTCGCTAATCCGGGAAGAAGCAAAGGCCTTAGATTTCTATCACGATATTGCCGGGAATGACCCTGACCTGATCGATTCTAAAGCAGTGAAGCTCAATGCAGAACAAAACCTCCTGTGCATAGGTTTTGTTGAAGGGGAGTGTTTCAGCGATGTCTTATACCGTGGCCGGAAAAGCGCTGAAACACGAGAGCAATCGGTCCGCATCATGGGTATTTTGGGAAGGCTGATAAAAAGCCTCCACAAGATGACCCGCATGCCCGGAGCAGAGACATCCCGGTTTATCTTTGAGTACTCCGAACATACATCCCGTCAATTAGAAAGCATCCCGGTGTTAGGATCCCTTCTGTTCAGCGGGCTCAAGAAAAGCACTTCACAACTCTCGGAGTCCTTTAAGGCGGCCCGAATTGTTCCCTCATTTATCCACGGTGACTTTGTCTTCAGGAACATCCATGTGGAAGGAGAGCATGTCGGACTTATCGACTTGGCCAACACGATCCAGAGGAGCCATACCCTCAACGATGTGTATAACCTGAGATTCGCACTGAGCAATATGATCTTGCCCAAAAAATTCAAGGCAGAACTCTGGTCAGCCTTCCGGGACGGTATGGAGCCTCTTACCTTTCCTGAAATTGCCCATCAATTTTACTACGAATATCACCGACGGCGCTGGTTGATGCTGAAAATCAAGAGTCACAACCCCAGGGACCAAATGCAGGCCGTTCGCGGGCTGTTCAGCTTTGCCAAACCATTCAAAACGGAGGTCGTGGCTTCATGACCGTTGCGTCATTAATGGGCATTGCCACATTTTTTATCGGTGTGCCTGCTGTAACTGGCGCGCTTTTTGCCTATCCACGTTTGCGGCGACCCATGCTTATCCTCATGGTGTTTGCCACCTGCCATATAAAAAAACCTTTTTATATGGAGGTCTTTTTTGAGGCATATCGCGGCGTGGATCGTGGATTTGGCGTCACCATCCCTGATCTCTTTTTTTTTGGGTTTTTTTTCTGGTTGCTGATGGGCGGCTCCGGAAAGAAACTGGTGCTGTGGCCTTATAATAATACTCTTTACATTACATTTATTTTCATTTCAGTGTGTTCCCTAACCACATCCGCGGTGGCTTACTATGGATTATTTACCGTACATAAATTTATCCGCGGGTTTGTGTTGTTTTGGGTCATGGTAAATATTGTGAGAGAAAAGGAGGATGTTCAGGCAGTCATTACCGGAGTCATGGCCGCGGTAATCTTTGAGGGGGGAATTGTATTCTGGGATAAGTATGTGACAAAGGCCGTTGTTAATCGATCGGTGGGGAGTTTTCCACACCCCAATACCCTGGCCATGTATCTTGATCTGATAATTCCGACCATCCTCTCTCTGATTTTGGCTGATGGGTTTACGAAAAAAGGGAATCGGTGGGCCATTATTGCTGTCTTTGCAGGTATGCTGTGTGTTATATTTACAAAATCCAGGGCTTCTCTCGTCATCATGATAGGCGCTCTCTGCCTGGTAACTGCCATCTCTATTCTGATGAAACCCACGGCCCGCAAAATTGGGATTGTGTTCATCGGGTTTGTGTTGGTAGATATGATCGGCGTAGCCGTCGCCCCCCGTATTATCAAACGGTTTCAGACTGCTCCAAAGGCATCTGAAGAGACCCGGGAGTATTTTAACAGCGCTGCAATTGCCATGGCCAACGATTATGCCCTTGGTACCGGGATCAACTCTTACTCCTGGATGCTTGCGAATACGGAATACTACTGGCATGTTTACCCTGACAAGTTGGACACAGTGGAAGACCTTGATGCATTCAGGGAGAGCAAGCATGGCTTGAGCCGCTTAGGCACAGCCCACCATATTTATCTCCTGTTTGCCGCCGAAACAGGCTGGATAGGGATGTGGGTATTTATTCTTTTTTTGGTACGATTCTACTTGCGTAATTTTGTCTTGTTATTGAAGGCGTACGATGAGTATTATCAAGCCATTTTGCTGGGCCTTTTTATCGGGTTTTCTACGCTCCACATGCAGGGATTGCTGGAGTGGATTTTCCGTCAGACTCAGGTGTTCTATCTGTTTTTTGTGTTGTGCGGTCTTATGGTGGCCATAGGAAATATCATGAAAAGGGAGCAATACAGGGTCAATCTCGAGAATAAAGGTCTGCAATGACAATGAACGAGCAAGAAAGCCCGGAAACCACTTCATCGAGCCCTTCCCCCAAGGGCGCAAAGGACCGCTCCCGCTATATCCTGCTCAACACCCTTTCCAGTTATGGCCGAGATATTATTGATACCATTACCTTCTTAGTCCTGATCCCTTTTATTATTAAGACCCTGGGCAGCGAAACCTTTGGATTGTGGTCCCTGATCTGGTCGTTTCTGGCTTTTTTTGAATTGGCTGACATGGGGTTTGGTGCCTCGGTAGTCAAATATGTGGCTGACGCAAGGGGACGACAGGACAATGAACGACAGCAGGCAATTATTTGCACCCTCTTCTGGATTTATGTTGTGCTCGGTGCAATCGTCATGGGCGCAGTGGCGGTGAGTTTGCTCTTTTTCAATCAGGTCTTTGATATCCCGGCCAATCAGGCCTCGTCAGCTCGAGCCGTGCTCTTGATCATAGGTGCACGATCGGCCCTGTATATGCCTCTGGGCATGTTCCGCGGGGTTCTTGTCGGTCACCAGAAGATGAAGGTGACCAATGGTTATAAGGTCCTTGGCGGACTTGCCTATTTTGTGAGCGTTCTGATTGTCCTGAGTCGAATCCCTGATATCCGGGTCCTGGCCGGGTTGAATGCGTTGATGGCGGTCCTTCCCATGTTCGCCATGATGGTTCATGTCAGGCTCACATTACCTGAAATTAGTCTCCGGCCCAGGTATTTTGATCGATCTTTGGTCCGCGAGTTGTCCTCCTTTTCTATGTACTTTTCTCTTATCCAAATAGCCGGATTGATCGCAACCCGTGTCGATGCTATCGTTGTAAAGCTTTTTCTGCCTCTGCAAATGGTTGCCATCTATTCCATCGGTATACGCCTGTCCGGAAAGGCAGAGCAGTTTTGCTTCCATCTGATCAAGGCCCTGACTCCGGTTGTGGCTGAACTCCATGGTGCGGATGAACAACACAACATCCGGGCAGTCTGGTACAGGGGCAGTAAGCTGACCATCGCCTTTGCCACCCCGCTGCTATTAGGGTTGGCTCTCCTCGCAGAACCCTTAATTATGGCATGGATCGGTCCGGAATTTCGGATGTCGGTTCCGGTATGTCAGTGGCTCGTGGCCGCTATAATGATCAGTGTTATTCATGGCAATACGCAGAATATCTTAAGTATGGGAGGGCAGCAAAAGTTTTTGGCTTTCTCAATATTGGGGTGCCAGGTACTCAACTTAAGCTTATCCGTCTTGCTGATTCACTTTTATGGTATCATAGGCGTGGCCATGGCCACGTTCCTCGCTTACGTGCCTGTCTACGTGGGGTTTATCCAGACCAGGGCCGGCAGGGTTCATGACCGTTCGCACTGGGATTTTTATAAAGGGACTGTTTTCCCGAGCATTGTTCCGGGTTTTCTAATGGCCGCCTTTTTATTGGCCATACAGCATTACCGGCCGCTGACCAATCTAATTGAAGTAGCCATATTAGAGATCCTTGGCACTATTGTATTTGGAGCAGCATTCTGGGTAATTGGGTTCAATACCAAAGAGAGGGCCTATTTTAAAGAGAAAATTATCCATCGTGTTCTTCGCCGCAGGAAAAAAGCAGGCGGTGATTGATCCCGGACATTGCAGCGACAACCTGTCTCCACCTTAATGAGGAATCGAGATGGAAAATTTAGAAACACAACAGAATCCAGAGGCAGCAGGCGGACTCCCCTTTGAACCGCTAACGCTGATCATTGGGTTGGTGCGTCGCTGGAAAATCCTCGCTATTTTTTTCGTCCTTTCAGTGGTCTTGGGCATTTTTGCAGGGCTCAAGTTGGGCACACGCATCTATGAGGCGGAAACCGTAATGCTTTACACCCCTCAGGAAGGAACGGAAGAGGGCCTGGGCCGGACTCCCCCCCTTGCAACCCAGATACACATGGTAAAGATTCCATCAAATTTAGAAAAGGTTAGGGAGGAACTGAGATTACCCACCTCATTGAAGGCATTGGCCAGGGCATGCAGGGTCAACGTGGAAAGAAAAACCGCATTGGTGTCCATCCGGGTAAAATGGGATTCCGCAAAAACAGTTGCCGCCATTGCCAATACACTGAGAGATGTGTTCATCGAACACCAGCGCCGACTTGCCAAGGCCGATGCCGGCAATGAACTCAATGAGCTGGAAAGCAGATTCAGGAAAGTAAGACATCAACTGAATGAAGCAGACGGGAAGCTGCAGAAATTCATCACAGACAATAAGATAGTTGATCTGGACAGGGAGGTGCAATGGAGTCTTGAACAGATCACATCCATTGAGCTCCTTTTGTCTAATGCTCAAGTGGACAAGGACACTCTCGACATCCAGCAGTCTGACCTGGAAGGAAGGATACAGGCGCTTCAGGTAAAGGAGGCCGAAGAACAGGCACAGGCAGCACAGACTACAGGTCTTGCCGATCTGAACATCCGTATTGAAAGACTTCGCAGGGCAATCCACGATGACAAGGTTCAAAGATCCGACAATGCCGACCTTGTTAAATACAAGCTGGCATTTGATCGCGCTGAAAAGCTTTATGGCAAAGGCCTCATCTCCAAGGCAGAATACGAAGAAATCAGGGCCGATTACGAAAAACAGCAGGTGGAGGCCTTGGACACGGAACAAATAAGGGAATGGAAAAGGCAGCTCAAGACCCTTGAAAAGCAGATTATTCCTGAGAAGGGGAGTTTCAATGCACCTTCCAGCGAAATGCTCCAGAACCTGCAGGTCAGGGCACTCAACATGGAGTTTAATGGCATATCCCTGAAGCAGAAAATAATACATTTGCGAGAGGAACATAAACGAATAAAGGCAAGGCTTGATGTCTTGACCGATCTGCAGCGGAAATACGCTGCACTCACCCGTGAGGTAACAGCCGGGGAGACAGAGAAAAAAGGCCTGGAAAAGGTATTAGCAAAGGTTCGCCGGGATTACGAATCAGAGGCATCAGACTTTACGCTTATTTCCGATGCCAAGGTTCCCCTTTTTAACGTAAAATCCAATCGCAAGATGATTGTCATTGCCATTGTATTCTTAGGGAATATGATAGGGTTCACGCTCATCCTGGGTCTCGAACTCTTAGACACCACAATAAAGTCAGGGGCTGAACTCACACAAAAATTCTCCCTGCCCGTCCTGGGAGTTATCCCCAATATCAAGGATGACAATCAACTCTTCCCGGACCGGTCCCATTTTCCTCTGATCGAACCGTTCCGCATTATTGTCCGGCGTATTCGCCATTATGTCCCGGAAAAAGGGGCGCGCATCATGGTCGTCAGCACAATACCGGGTGAAGGAAAGACCATGGTGGCAGCGAACCTCGCTGCCGCTTTCGGGCGCCAGGATGAAAGGGTACTGCTCTTGGATGCTCAGGTTCGTGCACAGGACAGTGAACGGGATCTGCGCTATCTGATCTCGGAAAAGAATAAATCTATCATAGGCCTGGGCGAATATCTCTCTTATCAATCCGACGATGTCCGGGATATCATTTGGACCACTGTCCTGCCCGGAGTTGAATGCCTCCCCCATGTGAACGAGGCAGTGATTCCTGACCTCCTGGCATCCAACCGGATGCGAGAAATGCTCCAAGAGATTTCAAAGAATTACAGTATGGTCATTATGGATGCTCCTTCTGCAGATTCCTATGTGGATGCCGAATTGGTAGCCGAAATGTCGGATGCGGTCCTCATTGTGGTCAAAAGCCGGGTATGTCCTGGTTCTTCTCTGAAAAAAGCGGTTGAGAGGCTTAAGGAATCAGGTGTTCCCATCATCGGATTCATTCTGAACGGTGTGGATCAACTTTATTTAAGTAGATCGTAACTGGTCAAACTAATAACCTGAGCAGGATAGATCATAGACGGGGGAAATCACCATAAAGATTCTCATAATTTCCAACCTCTTCCCGCCTCACTACTTAGGGGGCTATGAAATCCTGTGCCATCAGGTATGCGAAGACCTGGCCGGGAGAGGGCACGATTTG
>JAYEIR010000020.1:0-6687 GCA_034660135.1 Thermodesulfobacteriota bacterium | reverse complement strand
TACAATTTTTTTACAGGGGCAATAAAGGATGTCCCACGGGCAGGCCCCTATGGGCCGGAGGCTTGACCTTGCATAAAATTGAATGTTTTGAAACTGGCCCTTGAAATAGAAAGGGGCACTATGTGGAAGCCCCCCCTGTTTCCTGGTAAGACTTTAAGGCTTGCTCATTTGGGTCGTACGTTGGTTGCCTCCGGACCTTTCTGGCCCTGAGCTGCTTCATATTCTACGGCCTGGCCTTCCTGAAGAGTGCGGAAGCCTTCTGCCTCAATGTTAGTGAAATGGACAAATAAATCCTCTCCACCCTCATCAGGTGTTATGAAACCGTAACCCCTTTGGTTACTAAACCACTTGACTGTACCTCTGGACATTTGATTCCCTCCGTTGCATAGCTTTCCATCATGTGAAAGAACCGCAAGATCGCCCTCATTTCTGAAAAAGAATGTGCCCTGAAGGTAACAGGCCCATTCCAACTTTATTATTATAGTTTAACTGAATTTACATGAGAAAGTCAACCACATAAATGACAGCATTCTAATTTTAACCTTTAGCCAGATGGAAGCCATAATTTGAATTGCTGGTCGCATTCAGGGTTTACATGAGTTTATAGTTGTGTAATAGTCCGGCTGTGCATCTCGAATTCGTTTTCGAGGTGGAGGATGAATATGTCGACAGAAATTCCTGCACTAAAAGATCCAAAAAAGATTGCTATTGCTGCGGTAGTATTTATTATAATAGTGGCATTGGTGCTGGTTGTGATTTTCAGAAAGAGTTTGGTGACCAGCGCTTTCTCATGGGCCTGGCATTCCAGGCATGGTAATTATATCACCGTGGGTTCATGCAAGATAACCGTTCCTGACGGATGGTGGGTCTTAGAATCAGAAGACGAAAGCGTTATTAAAACGCTCTTTAAGGGAAATAAGACTGCTTTTATAGGGCTTACAATAATGAAGGCCGATGAAATCGAAACCTTTTCAGATGTGGAAAGCCTTTCACGAAAGGCAATAGTTATAGACGGATTAAACGCTGTACTCAAAGACCCCCTCCAAAAGGTACAAATCGGGGATAATACAGCCTACAGGTTTTCCCGAAGAGTACCGGAAACTGATCTCCATCTTGTTTTCTGGATATTTCCGGATAAGAAGTTAGTATTTTCTGCTTATGATGCTCCCCCTGGCTTCGAGAGTATTTGTCAGGGAATTTTGCAATCGGTATCCGCGATTGAATAGATTATTTGCAACCTGTGAACGCTTACGATATGTAGTTGCAATACCAGAGCATCTGTAGCTCATATTTTGAATGTCAAATCTAACCGAGCGGATTGGAAGGCATGCTTCTGCGCCAATCCTATTTTTGAGGTCGTTGTATGGTCGATGAAATTAAACAATTAAGAAATATAGGTATCAGTGCACACATTGATTCAGGGAAGACAACCCTGACAGAAAGGATTCTCTACTATACGAAACGGATCTATGCCATTCACGAAGTAAGAGGCAAAGACGGGATAGGCGCAACAATGGATTCCATGGAGTTGGAAAAAGAGAGGGGGATCACAATCGCGTCAGCCGCCACTTATTGTGAATGGAAAGGCCACAGGATAAACATCATTGATACCCCCGGTCACGTTGACTTTACTATTGAGGTGGAACGGGCTTTAAGGGTCATGGACGGGGCTATTCTTGTGCTTTGCTCTGTGGGGGGCGTTCAGTCCCAGTCTATAACCGTGGATCGGCAGATGAACCGTTATGAAGTGCCGAGGATAGCGTTTATCAACAAATGCGATCGATCCGGTGCCGACCCTTATAAGGTTGTGGAACAGCTACGAGAAAAGTTGAACCATAATGCTGTTCTTGTGCAGATTCCCATAGGTTTAGAAAGTAATCTTTCCGGTGTGGTGGATTTGGTCTCCATGAAGGCACATTATTTTGAGGGTCCAAACGGTGATGAGATCAGAATAGAAGAAATTCCTGCCGGGCTCGTTGAAGATGCCAGGGCCAAAAGAGAAGAACTGTTGGATGCTGCCTCCATGTTTTCTGATGAACTTATGGAGGGCATTTTTGAAGACAACGTCAGTGAAGAGCTCCTTTCTGAAGCCATAAGGGCAGGGACACTTTCAAGAAAGATGACCCCGGTTTTCCTGGGATCTGCATACAAGAATGTTGGCGTACAGTTGGTGCTGGATGCAGCGAACCAGTACCTTCCTGCACCGGTCGATATAAAAAATGTGGCCTTTGACCTGGATAATGATGAAAAAGAGGTCCAACTTGAAACCAGCATAGAAAAACCGGTGGTTTCTCTCGTCTTTAAACTGGAAGTCACACCGTACGGCCAACTCACCTATCTCAGGATATATCAAGGGTCAATTACCAAGGGAGATGAACTGGTTATTATACGGACCGGGAAAAAAATCAAGGTCGGCAGGCTGGTCAGGATGCATGCGGATAATATGGAGGAATTGGTTTCTGCATATGCAGGAGATATCGTGGCGCTGTTTGGAGTAGATTGCTATTCAGGGGATATACTCACTGACGGTCGGTTGAGTTACAGCATGTCTTCGATAGCCGTGCCGGAACCTGTGATTTCTCTGAGCCTTACCCCGCTCGACAATAAGTCCCAAAACAACATGTCAAAGGCATTGAACCGTTTTACCAGGGAGGACCCTACATTCAAATCACATGTGGATGAGGAGTCGGGTGAGACCATTATTTCAGGTATGGGGGAACTTCATCTCGACGTCTACGTGGAGAGAATGAAAAGGGAATTCAGCGCCGAAGTGACCACCGGGGCACCCCAGGTGGCATACAGGGAAGCCATTACCCGAATGGTGCCGTTTGATTATACCCACAAAAAGCAGACAGGCGGTGCAGGCCAGTATGGGCGGGTTGCCGGTTTTATGGGGCCTTCTGATGACGGGAATTATGAATTTGTCAATAAAGTAAAGGGCGGCGCAATACCCACCGAATATCTGCCGGCTGTTGACAAAGGATTCCAATCTTGTCTCAAGAAGGGCCGATTGATCGGATTCCCTGTGCTTGGCATGAAAATGACTGTCAACGACGGCAAGTCTCATGCCGTGGATTCATCGGAGATGGCATTTACCAATGCGGCCATCGGTGCCTTCAATCAAGCTTATATGAAGGCCAAACCGGTTATCCTGGAGCCTGTTATGAAGGTATCCATCGAAGGTCCTTCTGAGTTTCTGGGAAATGTTATGGGCTCTATCAATCAGCGAAGAGGTGTTATAATGAGTTCTACGGAGGATGGGGTGTTCACGACCGTGGATGCTGAAGTCCCCCTGGCGGAGATGTTCGGTTATGCAACTGTTCTCAGATCGCTAACTCAGGGGAAGGCAGAATTCACCATGGAATTTTCACGGTATTCAAAGGTCCCGGAATCCTTGTCAGAGGAACTGGAATCAACAATAAACAAAAGACGGAAGGGAGAAAAGAAATCATGAAAGATTTTGTTTCGGTAAGCCCACTAAAGATCTTAGATAGATCTTCTTGCAACGAACTGGGGCCGGGAAATCTTGGGGTTCTTATTGCCCGGGCCGGGGTTGGCAAGACAGCCTGCTTGATACATATTGCTTTTGATAAGATCTTTCGTCACCAAAAACTGGTCCATGTTTCTCTTGAAGAAGGGCCTGAAAAGGTGACATCGTATTATGATGTCATCTATTCTGATCTAATAACAGCCTTAGATCTCACTGATAATCATGAGTATCCGGCTCGCATTGAAAGAGACCGAATGATTCTCGCCTATTTGAATCAAAGCTTCAACATAGAGCGTCTTAACGCGAACCTCGAGAATCTCACTAAAAAACTTGGGTTCAGGCCGGATGCCATTATCGTAGATGGACTTGATTTTGAAAAGACCGAAAGGGAGACCTTTGAAAGGTTCAAAGACATGGCAGGGGAATTTGGTGTTGAGATATGGTTTTCTGCTGTTTCCCACCGCCACATTACTGAGGTAAACGAAAGAGGTATCCCGTATCCCTGCAACAGGATTGATGATCTCTTCAGCATCGTTATTCAACTCCAACCTCAGGCGCAAGAGATCTCCCTAAAGCTCTTGAAGGACCATGACAATCCCGTGATCCCCGAGGTCAGCGTCAGGCTGGACCCGAATACTTTCCTGGCCTTGGATTGTGAACACAGACCTCGTTAAGTGGTTAACACACCCTTCTGGCCTTAGGGGTTGGATAAACTGATGGAGAGTTATTTTTCCAACTGATCGCCGTTTGTTTTCAAAAATTCCTGCAAATTATGAATACCGATCAGAGGTGTTTCAGTATAGGGGAAATTAACCATTGGAATGCCGGCGAAGGCTTCATTAATATCCACGAATGATGAATTCAATTTTATTTTGTTGTTAATCGTTCGATACAAATTAATGTTGATCTCCTGCAATGCCTTAACAATTCGTATTGATTCAGCGTAAGATAATTTATCGGGGTTTAGTACCAGGTTTATCTGCGTTTGCTTGCGATCCTCAAAAGTATCTTTCAGGCCTTGATACTGATTTTGTAGTTCATTAATTTTTTTTAGAACCTTGTCTCTTTCAATCTCCTTTTTTATCAATTTAATCTTTGTAATCAAATCTCTTTTTTCGATAATTTCCTTACGCAGGGCCAAAAGATGTTCTATCCAGATCAAGGATAGCGAAGGCAGACTAAAAAATCTTAACCCTAATGCAGTGGGCGGCATATCGAAAACGAGGTAATCATGCTGGGAGAAGTTTTTCTGGATTTGTTCAAAGGCTAAGATTAGGGCATACTCTTCCAGCCCGGGGGAGTATTTTATTACACTAAAGTATTTGTCCAGATTAAAAGCTGTCAAATAGGAATAGGTTCTATTGATTTGATTGTGAACGTCCTTGAGATATTGCCTGATCCAAAACTCTTGATCGATTTCTATGGCCGACAGGTTGGGCGCAATCTGAATGGGTTTATCCGAAAGATTCCGTTCAAAAATATCGGATTGATTGTGGGCAGGGTCCAGAGAAACTATCAGGACTTGAAATCCTTTTTGTGCCAGAAACACCGAAAAAAGCGCAGCTGAAGTCGACTTCCCAACCCCGCCTTTCCCCATGAAAAAAACATTGGTTGCCCTATTCATCGCTAACCTATGTCGAAGACCGAAAAAAGTTGTGCAATAGGTTCGTTGGCTGTATCCACTTTTTCCATCATCAAAATCAGTTCTTTTTCCATAAGAGGCATCAAATCCAGCGAAATTTGCATGGGAGGCGCCGGCATACCAATAAAAGAACCCAAAACCAGAACTCCAAATATGTTCTCCAGTTCTTCAAGTTCATATTCAATGGTTTCCACTGCCTTACCGCGTGCGATCTCATCAAAGATCTTCCATATGGAGATAATTCTGTCTCTAATAGATTCTATTGAGGGTATCACTTTTTGCCTTTGTCCCTATGAACCTGGCAGTTACAAATCATTTTACTCTGAAGATCCTTCTTTCAAACTGAATGCGCTTTTTGGAAGGATAGTAATAATAAATTGCATAAAGTGCCATCAAAACCGTGCCTGCAAGATAAAACCGGGGGAATTCCAAAAGATAGGCAATTAACATCAAATAGGGGGCAACCAGCGCAATATAGAGGAAATTGCGTTCAAATTTGATTAGTTCTGCTTCAGACGTGCTTTTTTGATGACGTATTCTGTGCACAAAAAGCGTGCGAAAAAAGATAGGCAACGCAATGGCAAAAACCACTGACAAGACAAAGGTAAGTGGGGCGATGTATTTCAGGGATTCAATTTGTCCAGCGGGAAAACAGTCAAGTGTTTTCAGTAAATATACAAGAATGAGTCCTAAGAATGCGGGAATCGAAAGTGCAAAATAGGTTTTTTTTAAGTCATTAGCCATTTATAACGCAAATATTCAGGTCCAAGAGAGAGATGGAATGTAAAGAATCCACGCCCATCGAAGATCCCGCTATGCGGGGGAGGACATGGTTTTCTAAGATAAAATAAAACTTTACACAAGGCAAAGCCCATATGCGATTTTGAATGTAATGGGCTTTGCCATGTAAAGATTGGAATAATTGTTAAGCTGTGTCAGTCTCGGGTTCCCCGGCACTTGTTCCATAGGAACTGAAGAACTTAATGAGGCCTTCAACCGCAATCCAGATCGCTATTATCAGGATACAGAGATTTATCACTGTCAGTAGCATGTTCTGTGCACCAAGAAACTTGGCCTGGTTCATGATGACTGCCCAGATGGTCATAACCGACATAAAAATGGCAGGCAGCCCTGAAACCATCCATTTCAGGCCACCTTTTTTTTGCAAGTAAAGCGTGATAATGATCAACACCAGCGCTGCCAGCGTTTGGTTTACAGCCCCGAACAGGGGCCAGAGCGTTAAGGCACCCTTACCGCTCGCGCCCGTAACAAAGGCCAGCACCAAGGCGCTGCCAACCGCTATAAAAGTGGCAATATAACGACCGGTCAAAAACTTGAGTTTGAGATCGCCGAAGAGTTCAGCGACAACATAACGTTGAATTCTTGTGGCAGTGTCAAGCGTAGTGGCAGCGAATGAGGCCACAAAAACGCCCATGATAACCAGACAAATTCCCTTCGGAATTCCGAGGGAACCTATCATATTGGCCGCCCCCACCACAAAGGCGCTGATTTTTGAACCCAGACCTGCGGCTGCAGCCCATGATGAATAATGGGT
>JAYEIR010000019.1:17568-26772 GCA_034660135.1 Thermodesulfobacteriota bacterium | reverse complement strand
AATTGCTGAATTCCTGAATTCTCAAATAAACGAAGAGATATGGAAACGAGACGTAAAGACGAAGAGTTGGCGGAGAGATTTTTGGATTTCTCTGTCAGGATAATAAAGCTGGTCGGAAAATTGCCTAAGAACAAAATTGGAGATATAGTGAGTTCGCAGCTCCTGCGATGTGGCACATCTCCGGGGACAAATTATGAAGAAGCAAGAGGGGCTGAGTCTTCATCAGATTTCATACATAAACTGGGAATCGTTTTAAAAGAATTGAAAGAATCAAGATACTGGCTCAAGATCATACAGAGGGTTTCCCTGTTGCAACCGGATCGAATGACATCCATTTCAGATGAATGTGAGGAACTAATCGCAATTATTGCAAAAAGTATTTTCACTGCAAGGAAATCAAGAGAAAGAAAAAATAGCAAATAGTCCTCGGAAACCTGCAAGCAACAGGTAATCAATGTTAAATGACAAGCAATAGGTGATAAATGATAAATGATAAATGCCTACGGATACTTGTGGTGGACGATACCGCGGTCTACCGCATGATAATGAGCGAAATCCTGTCCGGACTGCCCGGGGTCGAGGTCGTAGGAACAGCCCATAACGGAAAAGCAGCAATGTCGAGGATAGCCGTATTGAAACCCAACCTCCTGGTCCTTGACATCATGATGCCGGAAATGGATGGCCTCGAAGTCCTGAACCGTATAAAAACAGAGGCCCGGGATGTGGGGGCTATCATGCTCAGTGCGGCTTCCCGTGATGGCGGTGACATAACAATGAAGGCTCTGGAATTAGGGGCCTTTGATTTTATTCCCAAGCCTGAGACAGGAAGTTTAGAGGAAAATAAGAAGGCAATAAAAAATACAATTGGTCCCATGCTGAAGGCCTTTGCACGTCAAAAGGAAATAAAAAGCATCCTGAGTAAGATACCACCTTCTCCACAAACCAGGCCGCGAAATATGGCTCCCGGAGATGGACAGGACGTGATTCAACGCATGAAATCTCTTGCCGGCCATACAAGACAAAAATCCAAGGCTGTGGCCATCGGCATTTCCACGGGAGGTCCCAAGGCCCTGGGAGAGATGATGCCGGCCCTTCCCCCTGACCTGGGAGTGCCCATATTCATTGCACAACACATGCCACCGGTTTTCACCCGGTCCCTGGCGAACAAACTCGATTCTGAGTGTGCCCTGAGGGTCAAGGAGGCGCAGGACGGGGAACCTGCCATCCCCAACACGGTTTATATTGCCCCAGGAGGCAAGCAGATGAAGGTTGCTGGAGGTGCTGACCAGAGGAGCAAGATTGTAAGGATTACCAATGATCCCCCTGAGAACAGTTGCAGGCCATCAGCGGATTATCTTTTCAGGTCCATAGCCCTTCACTATGGGGGTCGTGCCACCGGTGTGATTATGACCGGGATGGGTTCAGACGGCACGCTTGGCCTAAAACTGATGAAAGAAAAGGGGGCCACGGTCATTGCACAGGATGAAAAGACGTGCGTTGTATATGGCATGCCCAAGGAATCGGCCGAAGCAGAAATCGTTGATGTCATTGCCCCACTCAACAGGATTGCGCAAGAGATCTGCCGGACAGTGAAGGGATAATTGTGAGTTGTGAGATAACTCCGGATGAGTTTAGAATTATCTCCAAGTATGTATGTGACATCACTGGGATTCATCTTGACCAGGGCAAGGAGTATCTCATTGAAACCAGGCTTGGGGGGTTACTCAAAGAATATGGGTGTTCCTCATACAGTGAGTTGCAGCATAAGGCCGGGACTGATCCAGACAAATCCCTTGAAAGAAAGATTATAGATGCGATTACCACCAATGAGACCCTGTTTTTTCGTGATACTGCGCCCTTTGAACTGCTTCAACACAAGATCTTGCCTGATCTTATCGACTTGCGGGCCGCCGGTTCTTCCGGACTGTTTCCAATTCCTATCCGCATCTGGAGTGCTGCTTGCTCTACGGGACAGGAGATCTACAGCATTGCTGTTGTGTTGAAAGAGCTTTTGCCTGATCCGAAAAAATACAATATAAGATTGCTGGGCACGGATATATCGGATGCCGCCATTGCCCAGGCAAGCTATGGCAGATACAATAAATTTGAAATTGAAAGGGGCCTTTCACAAGACCGGCTGCACAAATATTTCACTCCATACGGGGATATGTGGAAAATCAGGGATGAAATAAGGGCTATGGTTTCTTTCAAAAAAATGAACTTAATACAGCCCTTTGACGGATTAGGCAAGTTTGACATTGTATTTTGTCGAAATGTGGCCATCTATTTTAGCCGGAAAGATAGAGAAAGACTCTTTGATAAGATTGCGAGGATACTGGAACCTGACGGTTATTTGATCGTCGGGTCCACTGAATCGCTGACCGGTGTGTATCCCGGGTTTGAGCCCAAGAGGTATTTGAGATCTATATTCTATCAGTTGAAGTGAGCCGGAGCACAATCCCTCTGCTTTGGTCCGCCAGGGCCGAATGACTTCAGGCACTTCAGACAGGAGGCACACATGAACAATCTCAAGATCCTGGTGGTTGATGATGATCCGGCCACAGTCTCGCTTTTGGAAAGACGGCTCAAAAACGCAGGCTATGAGATTGAAACCGCTGACAATGGTGCTGAGGCGGTCCGTCTTATTTCAAAGTGCCATTTTGACGTGGTCCTGACAGATCTGATGATGCCCGGAGGGCTGGACGGTATGGGTGTGCTGGAAGCAGCAAGGCAAATGTCAAACCGGACAGAGGTCATTCTGATAACCGCCTATGCTTCAGTGGATAATGCAGTGGAGGCCATGAAAAAAGGAGCGACGGATTATCTCCAGAAGCCCGTAAACTGTGACGAGTTGTTACTTCGATTGGAGAAGATCAGTAATTTGAAAACGCTGATCAGAGACGCCGGCGATCTGCGCGAGGCCATGGACATCACTGAAGCCAATGCTGCTCAGACCATACAGAACCTGGAGATGGAGGTTGCCAGGTTGCAAAAAAAACTGTCTGAGATCCGGAAGATTGTTTCAGAATAATGCTCTACTAAAATTCACAGTTCCGGGTTTCAGGCAATTCTTCAGGGGACAACATGACAACAGAACAGTTGAAGATCCTGGTGGTAGATGATAGTGCAATGGTGCGCGGGACCATCCGCGGGGAGTTAGAAGAGGGCGGATACAAGGTGACCGAGGCCGAGGACGGTATTGACGCCTTGATCCAGGTCGCAGTTATCTCACCGCCGGATCTTGTCACCCTTGACATTGAGATGCCCAAACTCGACGGGTTTGAGACATACCGGAAACTCCGCCAGGAGCACTATGCCCGGTTTTTCGCCGGGAAGAGGGAAGGCCAGGCGCCGGTCATCTTTGTGACAGGTAATGACACCGTGCAAGATCGCAAGAGAGGTTTTGATCTCGGTGCCGCTGATTTCATCGCCAAACCCTTTGGGAAAGGCGATATTCTTGCCGCGGTGGATAAGATGCTGAAGCCGGAAAGCCGGTTGCAGGGTCTGGTAGCGCTGGTCGTTGATGACAGCGCGGTTGCCAGGAGGATCGTGTCGGGAACCCTGAGGAGAGAAGGGTTGAGTGTGATAGAGGCTGAAGACGGGGCACAGGCCTTTGAGATCATGTGTGAGAAGATGTCGGAAGTCGACATAGTGATTACCGATCTTGTGATGCCACGGATGGACGGAATTGAGTTATGCAAAAAGATCAGGGACCAGCAGGATCTCCCCCATCTCCCTGTCATCTTTTTGACCGCGATGGCCGATCAGGCACAGTTGCTTGAGGTGTTTAAGGCAGGGGCGACCGATTATCTGGTCAAGCCCTTTCTCAAAGAAGAGCTGTTAGCCCGTCTCACTGTTCAGTTGGAAAGAATCCAGCTTAACAAACGTCATCTGAGAGCAGTCAATGAGCTGGAAGAGCTTGAGCGGATGAAGGATAATCTGTCAAAGATATGCTCTCATGATCTACATGCGCCCCTCGCCGGCATCCTGAAATCCGCTGATCTACTTCTGAAAAAGGATTATCTTAAAGCCGATGACCGGAAGGATCTTACCGCGATCAAGGCATGTAGTAAGAAACTTGATGGGTTTATCAATGATATCATTGACCTTGACAGGATAAAGATAGATAGGACAGATACGAATATTGAACCGGTGTCCGTCTCTGAAACGGCCCTGGCCGGTGTCAAGGCCGTGAATCATGTCAGCACGCTTGGAGAGGAAAAGCCTGATGTGTCCATGGCAGAAACACATGTGGAATCAGGACCTGGTGCCTTACCTTCCTTGAAGATCCTTCTAACTGAAGACAATCCGGTGAATATCAAACTTGCCGAGAAGCTGCTTGCTCGCGCAGGTCATTCTGTGACGGTGGCTGAGAACGGGGCACTCGCTGTTGCAGCAGTCAGGGAGAAGCCTTTTGACTTGGTTCTTATGGATCTGGAGATGCCGGAGATGAACGGTATTGAGGCTACAAATGCCATACGTGCCTGGGAGATGGAAGCAGGCGGTCATATTCCAATCATTGCCCTCAGCGCTCACAACCAGGAAGAAACCAGAGAACGCTGCATTGACGCCGGGATGGACGATTACATCACAAAACCAATTCGGCCCGTGATGTTGGCCGATGCCATCAAGAGGCAGATGCATGCCCCAGGGCAGCCCGAAGACAAGCCGGCTGACAAAGATGAACCGGAAGAAACTGATGTATTCGATAGAAATGAATTGATGAAAAGAGTTGATGGAGATGAGGATCTCTTAAATGAAATTCTGAGTATCTTTATGAAAGACATCCCCGGGAAGTTGGAAGTCCTGAAACAGGCCGTAGAGGACAATGATCCGACTGGTGTGGGGCAATATGCACATGCAATAAAGGGAGCATCAGCGAACATTGCGGCCCACAGGTTAAAAAACGTGGCGGCTGAAATGGAAAAGGCAGGAATGGCAGGCAACCTTGAACCGGGCCGTGCGCTTCAGCATAAGATAGAGACTGAATTCGCGAAATTGCAGATGACCTTGAATGAGGTGTAGCAAAAAGAACGGATTATTAACATTAGTTTTTTACCCTGTCCCTTTAGGCCACTGGTTGAAAGGGTACTTGACCAGGCTTGCATTGCAATACCTAAAATTGCCGGTAACCTCTTCCCCAATCCATCCCGGTAAAGCAATTTTTTGATTTTCTTCAATGAGTTCAACTTCAGCCAATATAAGTCCTTGATTGTCACCAAGAAAATCATCCACTTCCCAAATCAATCCCTTGTATTCAATCTTGTAACGATTTTTTTCAATAAGCGGGCGTTCGCACAACTGATCCAGCATCTCGTTGGCATCATGAAGAGGGATTTCGTATTCATACTCTGCACGAGAGAACCCCTTTGTGACACCTTTTATCGTCAGAAAGCCCTTGTCTTCTATAGTTCTCACCCGGACGATCCTTTCCGGTGCTAAAGAAATATAGCCCTGGCAATAAAACGACCCTGTAGCAAGATTACGCCAGGAATCCCCTTTTACAAGAAATTTTTTTTCTATCTCGACGGGCATAATTAGCGATTGCGGATTTTGGATTTTGGATTGCGGATTCAAAAAAAACGTAAATTCAACATATTGAAGGTTTATAACAAAGCTGGAAAACCATATTTCAAGGTTTTCGTTCAGGCACTATCATCAATTCTCATTTTAGCAACAATCCGGTATTCATCAGCAACGAATTCATATGACACCAGCATGCATAAAGTTCCTAAAATCAGGGATAACACTCCTTCCGATATTGCTTGGTAACGTTAGGAACGTGGACGAAACAACTTCCGTAAGTAGGCGCTCGGATTTAGGGTGGATTTGTTCGATCCGAAAGCTCAAAACCACAGTAATAGCAAGACTATTTCGAGGATTTTGAGATTGAGGACCGGACAAAGATGCCCTGAAGCCGGGATGCATAGTTGTGGAAGTTATTTCGTCCACGTTCCTAAGCTTACTTTACCTGACTTATGATTTCAATTCCAGCATAATTATCACAGGGCATTCGAGGTTAAATTCCAGAATTAGAATTGATGACCACGAGGTTTATGTTGAAAAGCAATATAGTGTGAACTATGTTATATCGCTTTGGAGTCTTAGGTGGCATGGATTGAACTTGTCAAAGGTGATGTGGAGCATTACGCTAATAAATGGGAGAAATTGTTGTCTGTTAAAGGGAAGAGCAAACAGAAAAGGCCACTCTGGAGGCAAATTCTATCTGAAAGCATTACTTCGGCCAGAGATCTATCCGCATCTTTTGAGATAGACCAGGCAGAGATTGAAGAAGTGATTGCGCGATATCCCATGCGCATAAATCCCTATTATCTCAGCCTGATCAGACACAAAAATGATGCAATATACAGGCAGTGCATCCCTGATCACAGGGAAATCATGGATAAGAAAGGCTATGATGATCCTTTGAATGAAGAGGGTTTGTCCCCGGTTCCCGGGTTGACCCACCGCTATCCGGATCGGGTACTGTTCCTGATATCTTCTCAGTGCGCCATGTACTGCAGATTTTGCAATCGGAAGAGAAAGGTGGGGACCCATTCCATGGTGACCAGAGATTCCGTGAGACAGGGGCTTGATTATATCCGGGATCACAGGGAAATCAGGGATGTCCTGCTATCAGGGGGAGACCCCTTACTCCTAAGGAACAAGGAGCTTTATCTGATCTTGAAAGAAGTGCGCTCCATGTCCCATGTGGAGATCATAAGGATAGGAACCAGGGTCCCTTGCACACTGCCTCAAAGAATCACGCCCCAACTAACAGAGATGTTGAAAAAATTCCATCCCCTGTATATCCATACCCATTTCAATCATCCCTCTGAAATTACTGCTGAGTCGTCTGCGGCCTGTATTAGGCTGGCAGATGCCGGCATCCCCTTAGGCTGCCAAACCGTGATTCTCAAAGGTGTCAATGATGATCCCGAAATCATGAAAAAACTCATGCAGATGCTTCTGACAATCAGGGTCCGTCCCTATTATCTTTTTCAGGCCGACCTTGCAAGAGGGACCTCGCATTTCTGGACTGATCTCGGCAAGGGCCTGGAAATTATGACCGGCTTGCAGGGACACACCTCCGGTCTCTGCGTACCGCATTTTGCAATTGACCTGCCGGGAGGCGGTGGAAAGGTCCCCCTGCTCCCGGAATATATTATGGGAGAGGATGAAGAAGATCTCCTGATAAGGAATTATAAGGGAGAAGAGCAACGATATCCTCTGTATGCCTGACAACTATGGCCATCTTGGGTCATGGATTTACGACTGGACCGCAGAGACTTGCGGAGATGATGCTTTTCCGGGTTAAAACCGAGATAAGTGGCTGAGATGATATTGGAAAGCACTGAGGAATTGTCTAATCGTTTATGAGAGAAATACTATCCGGCCTCTTCCCCAGCTTCCAAAGCCATGGCTATCTTGTTTTTTAGCTCCGTTAAATCAAAGGACTTAATCACGTAGAAATCTGCGGCAATAGATTTGATATCTTCCTTGAAAGTATCATAGGCTGTGCAGAGCACGACAGGCAGGTCATAGACATTGTTCCTGATATCCTGTAACAGGTCGAGGCCGTTATAGTCCACCATCTTGATATCCAGCACCACCAGGTCAGGCTTCTCCTCTTTGATCCTTCCAATAAGGTTTTTACCGCTATCGGCTGTAATCACCTCGTAACCGGCCTCACTCAACTCCTCTGAATATAGGTAGCGGATGTGTTCTTCATCGTCCACAATCAAGATTTTTGCCATGATCAGTTTCTCCTCAATCTCAGATTCATATTGATTCCAGCTGGATGAGACATCTCCCCTTTTTGTCCAATTTTGTCAAGATTTTGACATTTCAATCTTTAACCTAATCAATAATCCGAGGTCTAAGCATACCAAAAAAGCTACAAGTGCCAAGAGATTACATCTTGTATTTTCCAAAATCTTCTGTATTCATGCCTTCAAGGATATCCTGCCATTGTTTTCCCTGTTTTGATTTGTCCTGGGGCTCTGCTTTCAGGTCTATCTGGCTGGATCCGTTGATTACCTCTTCCGCTACATATATCGGGACCTTCAGCCTGAGTGATAATGCAAGGGCATCGCTGGGCCTGGCATCCACAGACATCGCCGTTTCACCGTGCCGGAAATGAATCAACGCATAATACGTGTTATTCTTGATAGCACAGACCTCTACTTTTATAACTTTGACATCTACCATTTCAATGATATTCTTGAGTAAGTCATGGGTCATGGGTCTTGAAAACTTGATGCCCTCTAATTCACTGGCAATAGCCGTGGCCTCAAGCAAGCCAATCCATATAGGGAGCGTTTCTTTCCCGTCAACCTCCTTGAGGAGAACAATAGGACTGTTTGTCAAGGGATCCACAGTCAAACCGGTTATAATCATTGATCTATACATAATCTTCTCCCTGCGAAAATGAAGACTTCATGCTCATTATCTTCTGCTCACCATTCTTGATGAACTCGTAAACTCGTTTCATCTCTACCCAATCTCTACTTTCCAATTTCAAGTTTCAAGCCGTGAACGGCTTTATCATTCTTAAACATCCAATCCTTTTTGTCAATAACACTGTCCACCAACCGGCAATTTAGCGTTTCTTGAAGGGAATAACCGTTCCGGTACTGTTGGGATCTTTTTTCCCCTCGCTCTGCTTTTCTGCTTCTCTTTTTGGCAAAACTTTCTTCACCTCTTCCAGCCTCATGGGAATACCACCCATTGTAAACGGCTCTCCATCTATATAGGTTTCCCGGAGGATCCAGGTGACCGTCTGTGCTGGTACGGTGAGCAGCAACATGGTAACATGGTGCCAACCTCTTTTGATATCAGCCTCTATAGACTCTATGCGGGCAAAGACCCCTGGATGTTCATTATAGTAAATGAGTACTACTTCTCCCTCATAACGCATAGCAAGTACCAATCATTACCCTATAGTTGCATAAGTAAAGAATCCACGCCCACACGACATGGTTTTCTAAGATAATATTACCATACCGCATGTTGGGGGCTATTGCCACAACAATTTCCTTGACCCTGGGCTCAAATGTTCAGGCCACCGATTCCCTCATAACTCCCTCATATCAAAGAGAAGCATCTTGAACCCAGAAAACGATAGCCAAATACTGCCTACACTGAGAGGTGCCCCAGAAGGCCATTAGTTACAAAACTTTGATTTAAAGGAATTGAAGACTC
>JAYEIR010000019.1:6056-17468 GCA_034660135.1 Thermodesulfobacteriota bacterium | reverse complement strand
CATAACTCCCTCATATCAAAGAGAAGCATCTTGAACCCAGAAAACGATAGCCAAATACTGCCTACACTGAGAGGTGCCCCAGAAGGCCATTAGTTACAAAACTTTGATTTAAAGGAATTGAAGACTCTTCACAAAACTGATATCATAGCTTTTGTTAGAATATAAACACTGATTGATTGATTTAAGTAGTCTCTGACTACGAAAACCTCGAAATGAAAACAAACACAACATCAATTATGAGGTTTTGCTGAGTTGGGATTGATTCCATTAATCCAAAATCTAAAATCCAAAATCGTGCCTGAACAGGGTTTTCGTTCAGGCACCAAGCAGGTATTTTGATTTGAGTTCCAGAAAGAGAAAAATCTGGGAAATCCTGTTGATCGCTCTTTTCCTCACAGGTGCCATTGTGGCCTGGCTGGGATTTGGTGAAAGGGGCCTTATACGTCTTTACCACACGGAAATGGAACGTCAGGCCTTCATTGAACGGATACGACGGTTAGATGAGGAAAACAAGGCACTGTTAAAAGAGGTACAGCGCTTTCGTACGGACATGAAATATGTAGAATCCGTGGCCAGAAGGGAACTCAACCTAATAAAAAAGAACGAGATTATCTACAGGTTTAAAAACGAAGCACAGCGGCGGAATCCCGTCACAGACATACTGCAAGAGACAGCAAATAATGATAAGAAATTGTAACGCATATCAGGAGGTCAAAAATGGGTGAATCAGATAATCTTCTCAGCCGGATCTTAAGCCATGGACCGTCACAGAGCACTGTTTTGCTGATCCTTGCAAAAATGAAAGAGGATGGACAGCACAATGAAGTAATTGACGAATGTCTCAGGGCATTGAAGGTCTATCCTGAGGATATTCGCCTCCGATCTCTGCTGGCAAATGCCTACCTGGAAATGGGATTTTTTGACAAGGCAGAAGAACAATTAGACAGAGTCACCTCAGACATGGACGAGCTGATTTCAGCATACAAACTTCAGGCCCGGATATACACAGACCAACAAAGGCACGAAGAGGCGTCCAAGGCACTGAAACGATACCTTGCGCACAAACCAAATGATCAGGAGGCAATCGACCTCTTGAATAAGATCAGAATAGCGGAACAACAAACAGGATTAGAGATTCCAAAACCGGCCCAGGCTTCAATCGAGGTTTCGGAACAAGAAGATGGGTTTCCTGAACTTGCAACGCCAACCCTTGCGGAAATATATTATGAGCAGGGCCAAATCCATATGGCCATCACCACTTATGAGCAGGTCCTCTCAAAAAGGTCCGATGACAAAAATGTAATCCACCGTCTTGCCGAGCTCAGAGCAATGGTCGGTCATAATGCGGCAACAGCAGGCAAGGCTGACAATAATCTCAAAAAAAAGAATGAAAAAATAATCACAGTCCTGGAAGGATGGCTGGCCAGGATACAGGAGTTAAGATATGCATAAATATACACCCGATTTTCACTTCATGGCTACTGGTATAGGAAGTATCCCGTTTCAGGATATCGAGCCCACTTGCAGGAAGATTTTGGAATATCCTCTCCTGATACCCTTCTGGCCACAGTTTGTGCAACGCAGCTATCTCGAAGACATGATCATCCAGTACAGCGAGGCTCTCCCTCTCATACAAATCGATGAAGAAAAAAAATCCCTTGTCATATCTGCATCGGCCGACAGGGAATCAGGACTTGTGACTTTTTATGATCGCTTTCTGGCTCAGGACATTGACTACTTCGCCATCAGCAAGACCTACGCACCGGGCCTCTATGCCATGAACGAACTCATTAAACAAAACGGGACCAACGAAAAAGATTTCGTCAAAGGACAAACTGTCGGCCCTGTTACCTTTGCGGCCGCTGTCACCAGCCCGGACGGCAAGTCGATCATTCACGATCCGGAGCTTCTGGAGGCAATGGCCAATGGCCTTGCTATTAAGGGTCTCTGGCAGATAAGGGAACTCCAGAAGTCAGGGAAAAGACCGATCATTTTCTTGGACGAACCATATCTTGCCGGTTTTGGATCCGCCTTCACTCCCATTCAGCGTCATGAAGTCGTCAATATCCTCCAGTCAGTCATAAATTACCTGCGAGAACATTCAGATGCCCTGATCGGCATTCATTGCTGCGGGAACACCGACTGGGCCATGCTCATCGAGGCAGGCCCTGACATTATCAACTTTGATGCCTATGAATATATGGATTATTTCCTGCTATATCCGGATGATATTGTGCGCTTTATAAGGGAGGGAGGAACAATAGCCTGGGGTATCGTTCCCACGTCAAATTTCACCGGGCATGAAACAGTCGAAGACCTGGCTTCAAAACTTGGATATGGTCTCAAACGCATTCATGAATGGGGCATAAGTCCGGATACGCTCGCAGAGAGGTCTATTCTGACCCCTGCCTGCGGAATGGGCACCATGACCTCAGAAGCAGCAAAAAACGGACTTGAACTGCTATCCGGATTATCTCTAAGACTCAAACAGGGATAGCATCAGCCCAAACAACCAGTTACAAAAGATCTATGCCAGGCATGATATTTTTTGTGTGTCGCTGTTCACGGGTGTTGTGCCGGCATTTTTCGTTCTCTCTAAGAAATCGAGGACAGATATCACATATTCCCTGGGTCGCTGTTCATAAGTATTGTGACCGCACTTTGGAAGTATGGCAAGCTCTCCTTTAGGAAGGCTTTGATAAAAGGCAACAGCCTGTTCAACATCAAAAAGAAAACTCCTGTCAGGATACAGCACAAGGCTCGGGCATGTTATCAATCGCAAGGTATCTCTCAGATCAAAGTACCCTATGCCATATGCACCTCCATATTTGGCAAATAAATCATAATAGAATTCAGCATGGTCTATGCCATGCCAATCAGTAAACTTCTCTTTAAGCCCCGGCTCCAGTTCCAGAAACGGTTTTGGAAATTTTAATTTGTTAAATTCGGCCATAGTTATCTTGCTGTAACACTGAGTGCTTGAAGTAGTAACCGTTTTGACCTGCTTAGGATATTCAGCCGCATACTGTGTGCCGATCACTCCTCCCTCGCATTGACCAACTATGTGAAAAGAATCAAAACCGACAATTTCCCTCAATCCGGCCAATTCCTTTATGCACTCAGAGCCGAATCCGTCACTTAAGTAATGTTCTTCAAAATCACTTCTTTTTTCTGATTTTCCATACCCGCTCCTGTCATACATAATTACCCTATAACCGTTTTCCACGAGGCCCGGATATATGTTTTTCCACATCTTGGTGCAGCCAAAACCATGATGCAACAGGACGATAGTATCGCCATGGCCATGACTCTCGTAATAGGTCTCTCTTCCGTTTATTATCTCAAAAGGCATTTGTCTCTCCTGACTTATATTACGAAATAGCAGGTCCGTGCAAATCATGTCTCATTGAGGTGCGATCCCGCAGATTCTTACCAGATGTTATCAATATCACAAATTGGGGCAAAATCCAATCAAAACAGGTATGACCGCGATTCTCATTTTAACCTCTATCCCTTACTAAAAAAGGGCAGGCTTGTGACAAAAAGTCATCAGATCCCGCTGTTCGTTTAGGCCATTGTCAATGAGAGGGTAGGCCATGTCGCTGTCGGGCGACATGGCCATTATCCTTTCAGGCCCAGGAGGGAGCGAGGCCATTCAGTGGTTCTAAAATTCCGCTGTCAGGCGCAGCCCAAGAATCCAGCCATTCGGACTCTCTCCCACTTTCATTGAGTCTTTCATGTACTGGACGTCTCCCGTAACGGCAAAGATGTCGTTCAGGGCAAACCGGCCATAGACCTCGAACACATCCGTGTGGTCCACGTCCAGGTTGCCGCCCCTCAGGTGGGCATAGCCTATCCCGATGTTGTCGCATTCGCGGTTCCACAGATTCCCACTGATGTTTAAGCCGCCCGAATATACGTCCTTATAGTCGATGGCCGCATCGTCGTCCTGACACCCGAACCGGATCCATGCCCCTAAGACCTCCCCGAACTGCTGGTCAAAAGAGATCAACGCTGCAGTCAGCCGTTCTTTTTTTGTCTCTTGGAGGTTACTGAAATCATCGGTGGTGGTATTCACAATCAGTCTGTAGTTTCCTTCACCAAGACCGAAGTCCACGTTGTAACCGAACTGAAGCCCAAAAAAATTGTATGGTTCCTCAAGATTTCCTGGTTCACCATTGCTCCCTATGGCCATGGCAACGCCTTTCAGGGAAAAAGCGGAGATCTCCCACTCAACTGCACCGCCTAAGTCAAAGGATGGCACGAACGCATTGGGACCGTTCACGAGGGCTTCGTTCATGAACTGTGTGTACTCATCATTGGCAAAGGCGTTTTCATCCAAGTAGTCACATGAGTCAATGATACCGCCGGTAATTCCCAGTGTGTGATCCTCGCTGAATGAGAACGTGTGCTTGTACCAGGCCGTGAGCAGATAGTCACGGTTTCTGCCGTTGATGTCTTTACAATCATCCTCCACGACGGCAGCCCACGGTGCAAGGATAAAAGGAGACACGTCGTTTAAGCCATTTCCCACCCCAAAGCCAAACTTGACAAAAAGCTCGTCGCTATCTGTCGGTGTAAAACTGATCTCGGGCTGGATAGACACGGCACCCTTGCTCCTGTTATCAAAATCAGGGACGTCGCTGACATTCATATATTGACCTGCCCCGGCGATTATGCCACCAATGGAGAGTTTGTCGTTGATCTCATATCCAAACCCATTACCTGCCATCACAAAAATTCCCAAGATTGCTAATAAACAACCCAACCTCAACTTCTTAATTGCTCTCATAAACTCTTTCCTCCTTATACGTTTGTTTTAAATAGCAAAAGCTATCGTATCTGCCGGCAACCCTGACGGCTTTATTTCATGTCCCTGGCCTGCACCCAGATCACGGCATCCTGGGACAGCTCCTTGCCATTGTGCTTGTCCTTGGGCCCGGCGCCAAGGGCGCAGAATCCCCACCACCCGGCCCTGGGGATGCCGAAGACAAATTCGCCGTTCGCATCGGCCTTGATGGTCATGGTCACAAACGCATCCTGGGGCGCTTCCACCTGGGCCTCGCCGGCAAAGGCGTTTTTGTCCATAAGGGGCGCGTGGTTCATGTACTCCACTTCGATCTCTGCATAGGGAAGGGCCTTGCCACCTCTCTTGACGATGCCCCGGAAGACGTTCCCGGTCCACAGGGCATAGGGTTTGTCTAAGGGGACGATCTCTGCAGGAAGACCGATCTCTGCGTCCCAGTCCGTGGGAAAGCCCCCCGTATTGACGATCATCTTGGTGATTTGCTGGATATAGCAATCCTCCTCTTTCTCAAGGTAAGGGGCCGGCACTAAACAGAAGACATTGTCGCCCATCCCACGAAGCTTGTACGTGGCCTCATATGCCTTGCCGCTGTTGGTCAGACTCTTCCAGGTAATCGGTTTCAGGCTCGCGAGGAGGTCCTTCTTCTTTCCCTTGCGGACCACGAAGAACTGCTCGGGCATACCCATATCCATGGTGTGCCCGGCCTCAAAGGGGTGGGTAAATACCAGTTTAAGGTCAACGGCCTTTCCCTTTTCCAGTGCCGACTCAGGCGTGTAAATCATTTGGAAATGTGCAAAAGCAGGGATACTAAAGGCCAATACTGATAAGCCAACCAGTACAAAGATTATTTTTTTCATGATTTTTCTCCTAATTCTGTATAGTTTTCTGTTTTTTTGTTATATAGGACAATAAAGGTCTCCCTTGCGAAGCCGGGACTCCTTTTCAACTGGGCGAGGAGGCTAACCCCTCCTCGCCCTCGGTTCACTCCCTTGCATGAACGGCAAGCCTTACTCCTGGATATCTTTACCTTCCACCTCCACGAGATGGCCGGGTCCGGCATCAAACTCAACCTTGTAACCTCCATTAGGTTTATCAAAGGTAAATTCGCTGTCCTCGTCCATTTTACCCTTAAGAACAACCTTTCCGGCTGAATCCACCACTCTCACCTCAACTCCGGCTGCCGAGGATCCGTCAGAAAACCCACCCTCGCAGGTAACGGTGCCGTCCCCGTTGTCGTAGCACGAACAAAGAGGGGTATGGGCAAACACCGGTCCGGCCGTGACAAGGCTAAAGGCAAATGCGGTTATGATAAGGATCCCTTTAAACATATTAATCACCTCCTTTCTCTCTTAACTTGTGTCCATCCATAAATGGTCTTTTTGCCCAATATCTGCGTTATGCTCAAAAAATAATCCTCAGGATATCAACTATATGCACCCCAAGGGCATTTCCTGCGGGGCACCTGTGATTATTTTTCGCATACCTTGATCTTGAACAAAAATCCTCATTTCTGAACGGACACTAACTTGTTTCCGTTGCATTCCTGACAAAGCCCATTGCCACGGTTATCGCAAGGGCAATCCCGTAAAACACGAACATGGCCTCAAGCCCGCTCAATCCGAGGGCCGAACCCCCTGAGAACACTAAGATTGCCACAATTGCCCCCAAAACCATGGGATAAATCATGGAAAAGAGCATCCACTTGACAGATCCTGTTTGCACCTTGACCATAATCGTGGTGGCAATACAGGGAGGATAGAGCACCATAAAAAGCATCAGGGCAAGGGCATGAAGAGAGCTGAATCCCTCCTGACCTTTTTCCATCCTTTTTTCAAGGGTTTCTCCTCCTGTGCCTACCTGCTCGTATAGGGAGCCAAGGGTGGCCACACTGCTCTCCTTTGCAGCAAATGCGCTGAGCAGGGCCACATTCACACGCCAGTCAAACCCTGCCCACTGCGTCACAGGCTCCAATGATCGTCCGATTTGACCCAAAAAGCTGTTGTCGATCTTTTCTTTCTTGATTTCTCGCAAAAGCCGTTTTCTGTCCTTGAATAGCTTTTTAAATGCCCTGTTTACCTTTTTGGCTGACTTGTCCTTCTTTGGCCGGACTATCTTGAAGAAAACCGGATTCTCTTTTTCAAATCTCATATTCAATGCCTTGGCACGGTCCGCTCCGCCTGCCATCATTTTGGCCTTCTTATACTCGTCCCAGTAGAGAATCAGCCCCATCAGGTTCTCTCCCTGAAGTTCTTCAGCATAGGGGTTTCCTTTGATCTTTTTATGAAAAGCCGCTATCGCTTTTTCCTTTTCCAGGGCATAGTATCCCTTTCTTTCATCACTGAGACCCGGAAACTGGAGGAGGATGAAGATAATCACGGCAACGGCAGCGACAATGGTGATGATCTTGCGGATAAAAAGCCATACCCTCTCCACTGCGCGTCCGAGAACACCGCGTATCGTGGGGATATGATAGGGCGGCATCTCCATAATAAAGGGCGCTGTCTCCCTGTTTTTCAATACCGTGAGGGTCAGGATCTTGGCTATGGGCAGGACCATCAGAAGACTTATGGTAGAGATGAAGAACATGGCCAGGCCTTTATGCGCGGCAAAGTAGACATTGATCAGGAGGACATAGAGGGGCACCTTTGCCAGGCAGTTCAGTATGGGAATGATGAGGATGGTAGCCAGCCTCGATCTCTCGTCAGGAATACCCTTTGTGGACATCACCGCGGGCACGGCGCATCCTCCCACGTAGATCCCGCCCAGGACCATGGGGAGTGTGGATTGGCCGTGAAGACCGAATCTGCTGAAGAGCCTGTCTAAGATAAACGCCATCCTTGGCATGTAGCCGGTATCTTCCAGGATGGCTATGAGACTAAACAGGATAAAAAAGATGGGTATATAATTCAGGAGGGCATTTATGCTGTCCACAAACCAGAGTGAAAAGGAGCGAATCAAGGGCTCATCGATGAATCCCGGGTTCGGCATGATCGCTTCTGTGAGGCTCCTGATCTTGGCGAGCAGGGGCCATGTGTAATTGGTAAGGTTGTATCCCTGGACAATGGAGAGGTAATAGAGCATGTAAATAACGCCCACTAAAAAAAGAGGCCCGAGAAAGCGGTGGCAGATAAAGCTGTCGGCCCTGTCTGACAGGGGCTTCGAAGTTCCCTTTTCCGGCCTGATGCACCTCTTGCTGATGGCGTCGGCGGCCTGGTATCGACAAGATGCGATATGACGCTCGGGGGTCTTGCCGGTTTCTGATCGAAAATCCTCTCTCTTCTCTTCCACAAACCCCATAAACGGTTCCGGGTTTGAATGTTTTTTTCGGATGAGCTTTGCGGCTTCACTGTCTCCTTCCATTAGCTTGACTGCAAACCATCTCAAGGGATAGTCTTCAGAAATCGATTGCTCTTGCAACAGCATCTCTTTGATTTCCCGCAAAAAGGGCTCCATCGCTCCATAATCTATACGTGAGGCATGATCTGATTGCTCAGGATCGAGACTCCCGGCGATGGATTGAATGAGTTCCTTTTTCCCCTTTCCGGTTTTCATGATAGTAGGAACCACGGGAATACCAAGCTGCCTGCTCAGTTCCTTTGTATCAATCTGAATGCCTCTCCTTTCGGCCACATCCATCATGTTCAGATTACAGATAAGGGAGACCTCCATCTCCATAAGCTGGAAGAGCAGGTAGAGGTTGCGTTTTAAATTTGAGGCATCCATGACATCAACAACAACAGAAGGCTTACTATGTATCAGGAAGTCCCTGGACACCCGCTCTTCCAGCGAATAAGATGTAAGGCTGTAGGTCCCCGGGAGATCTACCACTTCGACCCGTGTTCCGTCCTGCTTGTAAGAGCCCGTCTTTTTCTCCACAGTGACGCCGGGATAATTGGCCACATGTTGACTGGCCCCTGTAAGGGCATTGAACACCGTGGATTTTCCGCAGTTGGGCTGACCTGTAAGGGCCACAACGGCCTTTTCCATCTTCATCTGAGTTCGACCTCCACATATTTTGCCTCGGAGTGACGGAGGCTCACATAAAAACCGTCAAGCTGCACTTCTATAGGATCTTCGAGAGGTGCGTTGCGGACCACCCTTACCGCAAGACCGGGGTAAAGCCCCATGTCCATAAGCCGCTGTCCCAACATCCCCCCCACCGTGGTATCAACAACCTCGCACTTCTGTCCGGGTTTGATCTCATCTAAGGTCATTTTTTCCTCCTGATGTTGATGGCTTCGTGAAAAGCCGGAAAACCTTCATCATAAAAAAAGGCACAACTCGGCATTCCCTCCAAGTTACGCCTTCACTTGCCCCACGCCCCTTTCAGAGACTGGAGTCCGTAAGACACACCTCACATAGCTATACGAAGCTAATTAAGTTAGAAGAAACTAATAATCCAAAGAAATGTTTTTGTCAAAGGTTTTTTTGCGAAGTCCTATTATTTTTTCAACAGGATCGTGGCCTCACGCAATGGCAGAAGCCGCTAAGAATGTTTCTTGTTGTTCTTTGCGTGCTTAGCGTCTTGGCGCGAGAATTTTTTGATCTGCCTATACCAATATGATTTCAATATGTTATTGGAACGAATTACAGGGCGTAGCCCTCTAAATCCTCAGGATAAGATCAAAGAATTGCGGCAAAGAAGAGAAGTCCGAGGCTCATTACCATAAGGGCGGCTGCGGTCTCGATAACACGCTCAATATTTTCAGCCATTGTGTGTCGGCGCCCTAAGGCCTTCAGAACCAGATTTTTCCCAGCAAGGCCGGCGACTCCAACGGCCGAGATGGTCACAGCCATACCGATAGTGAGGAAAGCAACGAGCAGCAGGCCCAACCCCAGGACATTAAGAGACATGCAGAAAAGCATCACCAACACTACGCCCGGGCAGGGTATCATTCCTGCGGCAATTGCCGGCCATAATGGATGACTCAGTCTATCTTTCGACCGTCCGATGCTGCTCGATCGCTTGTTGCCGGTCTGCCTGCACCACAAAACCATGCTCTTTATCAGGAGGACTGCTCCAAGTAACACTATGAGGCCATAGCTTATGAGCTGGGTTGTGTGGGTCACGCTTTCAAGTGATCCGGTAATACCCTTTTGGAGCACGAAATGTACGGCCAGTACCAGGCCTACCCCAGAAAGGGCGTGGAAAAGGGCTGTCAGAGTCCCTAAGAAAATACCGAGGCGCAGGTTCTTGCCCCGCGAAAGAAGGTAGGAAACAGCCACGACCTTGCCGTGACCCGGCCCGGCAGCATGGAGCACACCGTATGCAAAGGCGATGATGATCAGAACAAGCAGGGGCTGAATACTCCCTGTTTTCTTCGCCTCCCTGGTTAAAGCAGTCATCTTCCGGTTAAGCTCCTGCTGCCAGAAAGCAATCCTCGCCAAGAACGGATGTGGTAAGGTAGGGGAAGATGAAACCTTGCGTTGGTCGTCTTTCGAAGCAAATGGGTTTTGAGCCTTTGCCGGGACCACCTCCCAGACGAGAAGGACCGATAACACTATAAATACGAATACCCTACCCAGTTTTCCGCCGGAACCTAACAATGATCTCTTCGGGATAGACCTGCCCATAATAATATGCCTCTTTCTTATTTCTCCCAATTTGATGATGCAGTTCATAGGAAGAAGTATTTTTAAAATCTACCGGGTTCTGTGTCAAAAAAACACTACAATAAAAGCTAATGTCATATATGGAGATCCTGACTTCCTTGAATGACGAACCAGCACTCACATGGCAGGGCACAAAAAATCGATAGATAAGGGCATTTTCTTTAATTTCGGCAGAGAAATCCTTAATAAATTTTACTTTGAATACTTTGTTGTTAATCTTAATATGTGTGAAATAATCAAAGTTTTTTAGATTCGAAAAAGCACCATCCTTTATATCCTTTATTTCAGAAGGTTCAAGGTGCGAGTTCCGGTTCTTGTCAAAATCATGGACGATCATATTACTGAACATCTCATCAAAGACCCACTTCACTTCAAAACCTGCCAGGCCGTATTCATCAAAGACGACTTTGATGGAGCTATAGGTGAAGACGTGGGGGTGTGGGGCAAGCAGGGGGACGTGCACAAACACCACAAAGACAATAAGCGCTAAGGAAAGGATTGCTCGATGCTTCATATTCTCCAACCCTGAAAGTTCTTCTAAAACCCTCCGTACCGCAGCAAGGAGGACAGATCCTTGATCACAGGATTCAGACCAAACCTATTTGAATCAGGATCTGTTGTCAACTCCAGGATTTATTCCTGAATAAGAGGACCACAGCAATCTATTTGCGTAACCGTTCAAGGTTGTCGGTTTACAGTTTTTCAACCGTGAACCAATAACTGTAAACCGTAAACGGTTACCTTCAGACCAATGAGATTATGAGAGACGAAGAATCAATTAACAGACAACCGGTTATCGCTGGTTTCTTTATGCACAATCAGATGCCATGCCTCCTTGAACTGTGCATACTTGCTCTTATCAGGTCCTGACTCTGGAAAAAGGGAAACCCCGGATCTTGGCATGGCATCGCGGGGAATGATATAATGAATACTGTCCTTCTGGGATTTGCACAGGGCAATCAAAAAGTCATAGTCAGCATAGTGTCCCTTTG
>JAYEIR010000019.1:0-5956 GCA_034660135.1 Thermodesulfobacteriota bacterium | reverse complement strand
CCTGACTCTGGAAAAAGGGAAACCCCGGATCTTGGCATGGCATCGCGGGGAATGATATAATGAATACTGTCCTTCTGGGATTTGCACAGGGCAATCAAAAAGTCATAGTCAGCATAGTGTCCCTTTGTATTGCTGATATAGAAACGTTTTTTTGCACCATAAGTTAGTGGGTTCTCCGAATATTTGAGAGCAATCTGATAGCCATTGGTCAAGAGTATATGGTGACCTCCTCTACTCCTGACATGAGGAGAAAGGCCAAGAGACTGGATTCTCTCCTTGACCTGCATTACCATGTCCAGCCTTTTGCCTCTTTTCACGGTGTCAAGACGCCTTTTGGCCCTTGCAAGCTGTTTTCTTCTATAGTCCTGCGTATACGGGGCTCCATGGATTTTCTCATAGACCTGACGAGCATACTCTCTGGAAAACCCGAAGTGATTGCCCAAGGCGGACAGAGAGACATCCTCATCGGCTATCATTGTTCTAAAGATCTCTTCAGCGCCCAAGCCATACCTTCGTTCAAAACGCATCAAAAAGCCGTCTGTCCTCTTGATTCCAAAAGCATACCGCAATCTTCCGATATAACACGGCCTTACATTCAGGATATTAGCGATCTCGCCATCATAGAGCAGTTCCTTTTCTACCTTGTCTTTGAGAAACCCACACAGGTCAGTACCGAAGTGTTCTTTCACATAAGATTCCAAGTGTTCTTTCTTGTTCATCTTGCCCTCCCATTGTTTTGTTCGTGGTTCATTATCTTCATGGCTGTGACAGCAACCCTCAGTTGAGCAATACTGACAAGAAAAAGCCGCCCATCGCCGTGACACTACCAATAAATATGATCCAGCCTATTCGGTCTTCCATTGCTATCCCCTTTGCAAGGTTAATTGGTCAATTTGACGATCTCTTTACTAATTGCAAGTGTCTTTCCTGGGGCTCAGTCTGGTCCTTGCACTGCAAATCACGATTCTCTTTAGCCCGGAGAATCATTTGTACCAAAAGACCAAAACGCTTTTCATTAAGATGAAAGGTGACCCCGGGGAGGTGGACATGATATAGGCCGCAACTGCAACTAAAAATGCCCCCAAAACCCTCACAGGTTGCCAGCGGTGTTTGCTCATGGCTCATTCGTCTATTTCCTCCTTTATTGGTATCTAAATCCTGCAAGCGTCGAGTTTGCCGAAGATGCAATGCGGCAAGGGCGCAGACGTATCCGTATACTTCAAGCCCTTACCAACACAGCAGATTCGGCAAAATCGGCGCTCCAGGAGGGTAAACTGTTTTCAAATAATCAGACCCTCATGGGGGCGCCTCAAATTGGTGTGCGCCATTTAATCCTCGGTGTCTCATAACCCTTTGATATTTACGTTCATTGACACCTTTCTGAAAACAGTTTATGCAGGTTTTAGGTGGCAAGTAATGTGCGGCACACAGCCCAGAGAGCTTCGCATTATTATTGGCGCTCTCTGAGAAACATGCTCTATTGCAAACTCTCCATTTCGCAATATTCCTGAAGGGCCCTGGAAATAGCACTCAAACTGGAGCCGTGCAGCATCTTGACAGGCCTTTTGTACTTTTTGCCCAATCTTTTAGCCACAGAACAGGCACTGTGGCTGTTGCAGTCAACCGGGCAAAATACCATATCGGCCCGTCTTACACAGCCCTCTAAGTCTCTTGTGCCTCCCCTTGTATAACCGTCATGATATTCAAAGATGCCACCGCTCTCTACAATCAATTTCCTATAAAATGTCTCCATCTTGGTTATCCCGCCCACGATCAGGATACGTTTCCGGCAGAGACTAAAAGATGGGCATGTCTCATCACAGCGGTTCATACTGGAAAACTGTATGATAATTTCTTCTATTTCATCCCTCAAGCGCCCGTCCATTTCACGCTGCCCCTCAAGCTTAAGCTCCAACTGCCTGTTCCGGTCCTGGAGGACATTGAGCTGTTGTTGATAACCGCTTGTATCTCTTGATAAACCCTGCATCCGGGACTGCAATTCCTGGTTTTCCTTTTCAAGACGGGCAATCACGGGATAATGCTGCAGATCCGACAAGTCGTTTTCAAGTTTGAGCTTGTCCTTCTCAAGGAACGAGTATTTGTCCCGTAACCTCGCCAGTTCGTTTTTCAATCTTCCATTATCTTTGTTGAGGGTTCGCCTTTCCCTGTTTGCCTCTCTAAACCTCACAGTAAGTTCTTGGTTCTTCTTCTCCTGAGAAGCAAAGGCCTGCCTAACTTCGCGGTGGCGTTTTGCACCGAGATGCATCTCCATGTGAATATCTCCAAAAATGGTCCTCCTATCCTCCGGCGACAGGTCAGGCCTTGTGGCAGCAACCCAGAAAATGCCTTCAAATTCTCCCTCCTTGAAACGAGCCTTCCAAAGCTGCATGAATTCATCTTTTTCCATATGAAAAAACGCAGCTATTTCAGTCTTGAATTTGTGTCTGAGCCTCAAATCCACCTTGCGCGAGATTATGTTTTCGTTTGCTGAACATTCCACCACGATCTCATGGATTTGAAAGAGATCTTTTCTTTTGAGGGAAATTCCTGCCTTTTTGAAAATCTGCTTCTGTTCTCCAATATCCAGACACGTGCCAACAACCGGACACTTGAAAAAAGGATCTATTTCCCAGAACCTGAGCGGCAGCGGATTGGTATATTCTCCAGTCTGCTCAAAATCAAACCCACCAGGGAAGGCGCTACTGACATCCCGTGGATCCGTTCCAATCAGATTTTGAATTGTTCCTGTCTGCATGGCAACTCCTTTCTCTTCGGCTTTCGTGGGCCCCTTTTTGCCTCTCCGCAGAGAAATAAAAAGGCGCAACCCAATTGTTTTTTTGCCATTGAGTTACGCCTTCACTTTTTCCCGCCCACAGTTGAGCCGGGAGACCGTAAGACATCCCTGTCTGTCTTATTTTGATTCTATCAGTACGTGGGTGAGCCTCTTGCGCAATGCCTCCAATCTTTTTGACTTAAAGGCCTTCCTTGTCTGCTCCAGGACATCAATAGTTTCCCTGATGGCCGCCTTTAACCTGTCTTCATCAGGAGAATAGGGTAGTATAGGGAGCCTTTTCAGAGTCCCGTCACCCACCCTCTGCTCCAATATGGTGGCCATAAGATAGCGATTCATATCTATTCGCTGATGCAGCTCTTCAGCACTTTTGTCAATTACTGTGATCAGATCTCGCTTATTTGCAATATTCATGTGTTGTTCCTATCGATATTTGTTAGAGGCCCCTATTTGTGCACACAAAATAAATTAATCCGCCGGCATCTCCAAAACCACCAAAACCAATAGATAGACTGGAATCCCGCACTCTGAGTATGATTCGCCCACCGCTCTTTATGCTCTCTTTTCCCTGTTCAACCAAGCTGAGCACCATTGGCTTTCCCCTCTATTTTTCTTATGTCTATGCCCCAAAAGATTTTAATTTAGATTACCAAAATAATGTTTTGTCTATCTAATTATTACCTGTGAAATACCCTGTCAAGCTTTTTCCACATTTTTTTGCGATTTATCTTGGGATTTCTAATACGATGAGATGAATAAGTATCTTGAAACGGTGGTTATTTGCCCATTAACCTCCAAACTGCACCCTTTGTGGCGATCTCGCTTTCAAATTGTCTGCGCTGGCAAAAAAGCTGAAATAGCTGTTGACCAGATACGGACCATAAGTAAACAGCGATTAAAACAAAAAATCGACCTCATTTCACCGGAAGATGCTGCCCAACTTCGCAGACTCATCACTGAAATGTATGGCGAATAAACTTATCAATCCAAAACGATTCCCTCCCCCGGAAAATGTGTGAATTGATCGTTATTCCTCCCGCACAACCCAGCATTTAAAGCTAAAAAAGAAAGAACTCTTTCATGAAAAAAGCTCATAGGGCAAAACCACCCACAACAAAATCTACCTCGAAAAGGAGCTAAACTCATTTTGAACCATTGCAGGGTGCACTTTAACAGACCTGATTCGTTAAACGCCCGACCTCGGCGACCCTATCTGGTGGTCCAAGGACAAAAAGCACATCGTTAGCACAAAATGGCATGTTTACGTTTGGATTGGATAATATTTGTGAGTTTCGACGTATTACCAATACTGTAACTCCATATTTCTTTCTCATCTCAATTTCAGCAAGACTTTTTCCAACAAAAGGTGATCTTTCAACAACTCTCAACGTACTGATTTCAACATCGGGAAGCTGAAGGTCTAAATCGGAAAAAGATGATGACTCTTTGAAAAGGCTTCGAAGCATTTCGTAACCATCTGATCGTATTTCAGCGATCAATGCTTCGATTTCATCTCTTGGTATAAGATATTTAGTCAAAACCCGGGTGAAAATCTCCACAGATGTCTCAAATTCTTCAGGGATGACCTCGTTAGCTCCTAATTCATACAAAGGCTTCATCTCTTGGAGATAACGGCTCCGCACAATCAAATGAACCTTTGGATTAAGTCTTCGAACGATTTCGGTGATTCTACGGGTTGACGCCGGATCATTAATTGCAGTTACAACTATTCGCGCATCTTTGATGTTTGCATGCTGAAGTACGACCTCTTGGGTTGAATCGCCATAATAAATCGGTTCACCATGTGCTTGTTCGCTTCTCACTGTTTCAGGGTTCATTTCAATGGCTACATAGGGAATACCTGATAACCGTGCGGCTCGTGCTACATTTCTACCATTGACTCCAAAGCCGATTATAATGAGGTGGTCTTTCTTAGCCTTAACCTTTATCTCTGCAACAGGATACAAACCCGATATCAACCTTTTTGGCAGCGGCAACCCCAGGATAATATCGGCTGCGCGTGGCGCCAGTGTTATAATGAATGGTGTCGCCGCCATGCTAAGTATAGAGAAAGATAGAAACATCTGATAAATATTTCCGGCAAGCAAACCATGTTCAACACCGGTTCTGGATAGAATAAAAGAAAATTCACCAACCTGACTGAGTGCAAGGCCGACGAGGATTGAAGTGCGAAAAGGGAATCCTAATAAAACTGTTGCAAAACAGGCAATGACAGATTTTAAAACCAAAACTCCCAAAGCGATCATAGCAATGGTTCCCGGTTGCCGGAAAAGGAAGCCTACATCTAACAGCATACCAATGGAAACAAAAAAGAAGCTTGTAAAGACATCCCTAAAGGGTAAAATATTTCCGAGTGCCTGATGGCTGTATTCAGATTCGGAAATGATCAATCCTGCTAAAAACGCACCCAGGGCAAGGGATAGCCCTGCCTTGGAAGTCAGCCACGCAACACTAAGGCATATCACAACCACGCTTAATAAAAAGATCTCTTGATTGCGTGTTCTTGCGATTTGATACAATACTTGGGGCACAATCCATTTAGTGCTGACCATCACCAACAGGATTATGCCGATTCCTTTGGCCAAAAGAACGAGGACGGATTCACATAGATTCCCTGTTGCACCAGCTAATAGCGGGGTGACCAGGATCATAGGAACAATAATAATGTCCTGGAAGATCAGGATGCCAAGAGTCGTACGCCCGTGCGGACTATCAACTTCGGCTCTTTCCTGGATTAGTTTGAGTACAATCGCCGTGCTGCTCAGGGCTACGAGAAATCCGATGAAGACCGCCTCACCAAAAGCCTGGCCAAACCGCCTCGCTATTAAAAAAGTAGCCCCAAAGGTCAGCAACACCTGAAGCAAGCCTCCCATCAGGACGGACTTCCTGATTTGCAACAGCTTTTCAAGAGAGAACTCGATTCCGATGGTAAAAAGCAATAACACAATACCGATTTCAGCGAGAATCTCAACTCCATGAACTGCCTTTACCAACCCAAAACCATAAGGCCCGACTAATATCCCCGTAAGGAGGAATCCCACAACCGCCGGCACGCGAAGTCGATGGCAAATAAAGAGGACCACAATAGCCAGTCCAAATATGATAACAATGTCATTTAGCAGCGGTATTTCCATATTCTAATTT
>JAYEIR010000018.1:0-6793 GCA_034660135.1 Thermodesulfobacteriota bacterium | reverse complement strand
CCTTCTTGAAATCGCCGTCATCTCAGACGGATCTACAGACAAAACAAATGCTATCATTCAAGATTTTGCAAAACAATCTGACAACATTGTCCCCTGTATCGCATCAGAAAACAAAGGCAAAACAGCCTGCCTCAATGATTTTGTTCCCAAACTCAAAGGAGACATAATACTCTTTTCCGATGCAAATTCGTTTTATGATAAGAATTTGATTCACATGATCATTCGCCCTTTTGCCGACTCCGAGATCGGTTTTGTCACCGGCAGCACTAAATATCTTGCCTCATCTGAAGGTGCATCAAATCACACTATGGGAATCTATTCCCGTCTTGAGAGGCTGACCAAATCCTTGGAAACCAGGACCGGTTCCTGCGTCGGTGCCGACGGCGCTGTTTTTGCAATTCGCAAGGCGCTTTTTTCCCCATTAAATCCTGACGACATAAACGACCTTGTGATCCCTTTTCACATTGTATCAAAGAGATACAGGGGCATACTGGAAGAGACGGTTTTTTGCACAGAAAAGGCCGCAGGGCAAACAGAGGAATTCCAGAGACAGATTCGAATTACAAACAGGACCCTACGGGCCATTTTTAACCACAAACGCCTCCTGAACGCTTTTGAATTTCCGCTTTTTTCTTTCAAGCTTTTTTCTCACAAACTGATGAAGTACCTGACCCCGTTGTGGGTGTTGTTTCTGTTGATAACAAATGCGCTCCTCGCCTTCGGGAGCGGTACATTCTACAAAATCACATTTGTGTTACAGGGCCTTTTTTATGCCTGTGCCCTCATCGGATTATTGCAACTACGGGAAGAACGAAAGACAAAACTGATTAACGCCTGCCATGTTTTCCTTTTAGTTAATGTTGCTTACCTAATTGGCTGGTTTATGTATCTAAAAGGTGAGACGTATACCTCATGGAAACCGGAAAGATAAGCAAAATAATTTGGGGCAAAATGTGGAAGAAAAGGTTCAAAGGCACAGAGGGGCAAAGGCACAGAGGGGAGACATGGTGAAAACGTACAGAGATCTTGTTGTCTGGCAGAAATCGATGGTTTTGGTTACTGAAGTATATGAGATTTCCAAGGAGTTTCCCAAAGATGAACTCTACGGTTTGACTTCTCAAATCAGACGTTGTGCGATTTCGCTTCCAAGCAATATAGCGGAGGGTTATGGACGCAACTCAACTAATGACTATATTCATTTCCTGCGCATTGCAAGCGGCTCACTCTATGAATTGCAGACCCAGATGGAGATTTCCTTGAACCTGCAATATATTGACAGAAGAGAATTTGAGAGCCTGTATGAATTAAGCCGAGAGATAGAACGAATGCTAAGTAGCTTAATCAGGAAGCTAAGGGAAAAATAGGTCCTTCCACTTTGTGCCTTTGCCCCTTTGAACCTTTTCTCTAATCATTTTGCCCCAAATTATTCTGCCATAAAACCAACCAACCCAACAAACCCAACAAACCCAACAAACCCAACAAACCCAACAAACCCAACAAACCCAACAAACCCAACAAACCCAACAAACCCATAATCATTTTGCGGAATGTGCGGAATTTGCGGTATATACAATTTTGATCTAAGCCTCGATGTAAATCAGGCAGAGATAGATGCCATGAACGAGACCCTTCGCCATCGTGGTCCCGATGATGAAGGATCATACGTGGATGGACCGGTCGGCCTCGGCATCCGGAGATTGAGCATTATTGATGTTGCCGGGGGAAGCCAACCCCTATCCAACGAGGACAAAACCATCCGGATTGTCTTCAACGGAGAAATCTACAACTATAAAGACCTGCGAAAATCCTTGATCAAAAAGGGGCACCGGTTTTCCTCCCAATCCGACACAGAGAGCATCATCCACCTGTATGAAGAAGTCGGACTCGATTTTGTCAACCAACTCAGGGGAATGTTTGCTATTGCCATCTGGGACAGCAGGCAAAACAGGCTGATCCTTGCAAGAGACCGCCTCGGCATAAAACCCCTGTTCTATGCCCAATATAACAACACACTGGTCTTCGCTTCTGAAATGAAGGCTATACTTCAAAGAAGAAATTTCCCCCGCGAGATTGATGATAACGCACTGGCCGCATATTTCACACTCTCCTATATACCCGCACCCTTGACTATTTTCAAGGGGATACAAAAAGTCCTGCCCGGGCATATAATTACGCTTCAGGATGGAAAGATAACGGATAAAGAATATTGGGATATCCAATTCAGGCCTGACCGATCTAAGAACGAAGAATATTTTATCGAAGGCTTCATGGAGTTGCTTCAGGAATCGGTCAATATGCGGCTGATGAGCGAAGTTCCTCTTGGCGCCTTCCTCAGCGGGGGGATCGATTCAAGCACAGTGGTGGCCCTGATGAGCAAGGCAAACGGTGCCCCTGTGAACACCTTTACCATCGGCTTTGGGGGCGATACCGGCGGTTATTTAGATGAACGCAAATATGCCCGGATGGTGGCCGACCGATACGCTACCCATCACCGGGAAGAGGAAGTATGCCCAAATCCACACGGCCTGATAGAAAAGATTGTCAAGGCCTTTGACGAACCCTTTGCCGACGATTCCACCATCCCCTCTTTTGCTGTCTACGGGGCAGCAAAGAAAGACGTGACGGTCGCGCTTTCGGGATTGGGTGGGGACGAGCTTTTCGGGGGGTATGAAAGATATCTCGGATTTCAACTTAGTGAAACATACAAAAAGTTTCCAGTTCTCCTCCAAGAAAACATATTTCACAATTTCATCGAAAGACTGCCGGAAAGGCAGGATGGACACTACACCATAAACCATATCAAGCGCTTTGTCCGATCAGCTTCCCTTCCTGCAGACAGGTGCTATCTTGGATTCTTATCCAAGATGAAAAACACCCTTGAGCTTTTTGCGGATAAAACCCGTTTTCGTGAACCTGTCCAGGCCTGTCAAGACCTGATCTTTTCCCATTTTAATTCCCCCAACAGCTCTGCCGGGCTAAACAGGGCCTTTTACTGCGACATCAAAACATACCTGGCCGAAGACATCCTTGCACTCACGGACAGGCTGAGTATGCATCATTCTCTCGAAGTCCGGGTACCGTTTTTAGATCATAAGCTCCTGGAATTTTGTGCAACGATTCCACCGCAAATGAAAATCAGATGGCTTCAAAAAAAGTATTTGCTTAAAAAAGCAGTATCCGATTTTCTGCCCCAAGACGTAATTCGGCACCGGAAACAGGGTTTTGTAGGACCAATGACCCGCTGGCTTCAATCGGATCTCAAATCATACGCCATAGAGATGCTGTCTGAGGATAACCTGAACAACCATGGGATATTTGACCCGAAAACCGTCCAAAAAATGCTGACCGAGCATTTCAACAGACAGGAAATCCACGACACGGCCATCTGGTCCCTCATCATATTTCAGACATGGTATGACCTATACATCCAAAACCCATAATTATTTTGCCCATAATCATTTTGATTTAATTAGATTCCCATTAATATTGTTCTAATTATTTTGCCCCAAATTATTTTGCCAATGAACCCAACCCAAGCCTTCAATGACGAGCGGAGCGGATTTAATCGGGGCATCAATCTAAAGGGTCGCCCCTATTCCACTTTCTTTCTCGCGAAGCGATTTGGTATTTTCAATTTCGTCCGGAAATTGAAAATCCGGTGAATCCTGTCTGATAATAATTCGATGCAGGTCAACAATTTTATTCACTATGCAAGATGTGACACCAGAAGCTATGCAATAATTTGGGGTAAGCGCTATGAAAAAGCTTCCGATAGGTATTCAGACATTTAGTAAAATAATTGAGGACAGCTATGTTTATGTGGACAAAACATATTTTGCGCATAAACTGATTAGCAGGGGCCAATACTATTTTTTGTCCCGGCCCAGAAGATTCGGTAAGAGCCTGTTCCTGGATACGTTGGATGAGATTTTTCAAGGGAGCAAAGAACTTTTTAAAGGTCTGTATATCTATGACAGATATGAGTTTAAAGCGCATCCGGTTATCAGGATCAGCTTTGGCAGTGGAGATTATATTGAAGAGGGTTTGGTTAAAAATGAGATAAGGAATATTTTTAGAAGGAATATTCGCGACCTGGGTATCGAGAGCCCTGTCACGGACGATTACAGAACATCCTTCCAGGAGCTTATTTACAATGTCCATGCACAATACAACGAACGGGTGGTCATCCTTATAGATGAGTACGATAAGCCTATCCTGGATAATATCACCAACAAGGAATATGCCTTAAGGGCGAGACACATATTGAAAAACTTTTACTCAGTTATCAAAGATAATGACAATCTTATCCGATTTGTTTTTATCACAGGGGTAAGCAAGTTTTCCAAGATGAACCTTTTCAGCGGATTGAATAATCTGGAGGATATTACAGTTGATACAAATTTTGCTGAGATTTGTGGTTACACGCATGAGGACCTGAAAACGGTATTTGGTGAACACTTAAGAGATGCAAACCTGGAGTTAGTCAAACGCTGGTACAATGGCTATTATTATTTTGGAGAAAGGGTATACAATCCTTTTGATATTCTTCTGTTTATATCTAAGGGGCTTGAATTTCGAAACTACTGGTGGAATACGGGCAATCCAAGTTTTTTGATCAAGAAACTGGAAGAAGGTCATTACTACATCCCGCAGATTGAGGAAGCCGTCATATCAGAAGAGAGTCTGGATGCGTTTGATGTTGAGTATATAGACTTATTAGCCTTATTGTGGCAGACGGGCTATCTGACGTTTGAAAAACGACTCGCGGATGAATTTGGCGCTGTAAGTTATAAGTTGACCATACCCAACCTTGAAATTCAATTTTCGCTGAATCAATTTTTCATAGATTATTTGACAAGCCAAAGACACGAAAAGATGACCTATAAGCTTAATATGCAAAAAGTATTAAAGGCGTGTGACTTTGATAGGTTTGTGGATATTCTAAAAACCATCTTCTCTTCAATTCCCTATCATAACTATGCAAACAACATTATCTCCCGATACGAGGGATATTACTGCAGTGTCGTATTTGTCTACCTTTCAGCACTGGGCTATCCGGTTATCACAGAGGATACGACAAACAAGGGAAGAATCGATCTAACTCTAAAAATGGATAATAAGGTTGTGATCATTGAATTTAAGGTCGATAGTCAACAAAGGCCCATACAGCAGATAAAAGAAAGAGGCTATCATGAAAAGTACATGCAAAAGGAAAACAAGATTTATCTAATCGGCATCAATTTTGACAGCGATGAAAAAAACATTACGGATTATGAGGTTGAGGAGATTGGTTGAGCGGGCAGCGGAAGAACTGTGCATCTGCGGAAATTTGCGACCACAAGGACTAAATATCCGGATCCGGAGGGCACCATCAACTCAGGAAACTCAATGAACTCAAGCAACCCAAATAAACCCATAATCATTTTGTCCCAAATTGTTTTATCATATGATAAACACCACTCAAAAGCTCAGAATCATCAAATCTCTCGTTTGGGACTATCATATCCAGGGAGATCGACTCTTGGAAGTGTTACTTGGTTTACGAGCAAAGGAGGGGCCATTTGATCAAGGGAAAATTTTCTTAAGAGCATTGGAGAGACTTCCCTGGCACGATATTTTGGAAGTCATGGGAAAGAAAAGGATAATGCAGCTTCTGACTCCGGAACAAATTTCAAAACTTCGATTTCCAGAACAACGAAGACGGTATGAGCGAATACGAAAAATATTACAAGGAGAGCCTGTATCCCTTTCAGGATGGGATCCTCAACATCGTGAAACGTATCGGCGTACCCTTTTCTATCTAACAGGTGGCACTGCTCTTAGTAGGCATTACAGCCCTGTTCGTTATTCAGACGACCTTGATTTTTTTGTCAACAGGGATCCCATGTTTTCCAATTGGGCAGAACGGTTGTATTCTGAATTGGAGATTGAAAGCAGGCGTGGGTCTTTTGCTGTTCTTTTCGACAGGGTTGTGAGGTATGAAGATTATATTCAGCTTTTTGTAGAACAACAATCCATCTATGATATAGGCTTAAAGAAAAACATTTTGGGGTTGGTGTAATTCTCCTTTAAAAAGAATTACAGGGGCAGTCGGAATCCGATACTTGAAACTGGAAATTTGAAACTTGGTCTATATATGACTATTCAGGTGGCTACCAAGTTTCCAGTTTCAAATTTCAAGTTTCCTGATATCGCACGGGAAAAATCTCTTCGGGGATCGAATATTCTAAACCCCAAAAACATTATCTTAAGGACTATAACGAGGTGATCCTGAAAATTGATTTGGTCAATGACGTTGCCGCGCACTATGGAAGCATTGAATGGGATGATACTCTTGGACGGGTGGATAGTTGGCGAAATATTTTGTCGAATAAAATTTCGGCTCTGTATCGGATGGAAGCCAAAGATGTGATTGATTTGTGGGCCTTGGCCAGAGTAGCGATTTAATCAATATTAAACCTGATTCATGCAGTAAGGAAGAGACTCACCTCAAAGATATCTATGGTCATCCTACGACGCTGAAGCAGACGTGTTGTACATCAATTTTAAAAAGCCAAGTAATGCTACCGACAGTGAGCTAATAAATGATGACGTTATTATTCGATATGAAAGTGAAAATGTCATAGGCCTTACCATCCTACATGCAAGCAAACGTTGATAGTGTCTCGTAACTCAAGAAACCCAATAAACTCAACCAACCCAATGAACTCTATAAACCCAATAAACCCTATAAACCCAATAAACCCTATAAACCCAATGAACCCTATAAACCCAATGAACCCTATAAACCCAA
>JAYEIR010000017.1:25415-26976 GCA_034660135.1 Thermodesulfobacteriota bacterium | reverse complement strand
ATATGTTTGTCCGTAGCCATTTCATAGTCCGCCACAAACCGCTTCAGCGGATTGATGGCTACTGCTTCATCGGCCAGATTACGTCGGCAGGCAAGTTCGCATGGTGCGGGGCAGATGTAGCCGCAAATCAAAGGAAGCGGGCACTTTTCCTTGATAATGAGCAACGCTTCCTCATAATTTCCATTACTGATTTCATGGATGAAACCGGGAATGTCAATGCCGGTGGGGCAGGCACGCTGGCAGGGTGCGGTACATTCATCTGTTATATATTCGTCGATAATGCGCCGGGTCGCGGAAGTGACGCTTATTATATGTTTCGGGCAGACCCGTTCGCAGGTGCCGCAACCGGTACAGAGTTTTTTGTTTACCACAGGCAGGTTATCAGCACCCATTGAGAGGGCATCAAAAGGACAGGCATTCACGCAGGTACCCAAACCGAGACATCCAACTGGACACTCTTTTGAGCCCCCGTACAGCAACATGGCCGCCCGGCAGTCATTGAACCCGTCATATATATATTTTATGTCGGCCTCTTCAACACCGTAACGGCATCCAGGCAAGGCTATTTCAGGTTCCGTCTCCTTGATTTCAACTCCCATAATGGCAGCGACCTTAATATGAACATCAGGGCCACCTCCCACACAGATGTTGGCAGGCATATCCCCTGAGGCAATGGCTGCTGCTGCGCTGCTGCACCCTGGATATCCACAGCCCCCGCAGTTGGCTCCGGGCAGTTCATCTTCAATGGCTTCGACCAGCGGGTCCACATATACATAAAAGATCTTTGAGGCAATCGCGAGACCCAAACCCCCGACAAAACCAATTCCACCAATAGCCAGAATGGCTGCAAGCATTTTAACTCTCCGTTATCTTAACCTGTCGGTAATTTCTCTTAATGCACCAATCCGCCAAAACCCAAAAAAGCCAAGGCAAGAAGTCCCGCTGTCACAAGACCAATAGACGTACCTCTAAGGTGGACCGGAATCGGGGCCAGCTCAAACCTCTCTCGAATCCCGGTCAGCAGTATCAAGGCAAGGCCATAACCCACGCTGGCAGCAAAGGCAAAGACAAGTGTCTTGACAAAACTGTATTCATTTTGAATGGACAGAACCGCAATTCCAAGTACAGCACAATTGGTAGTAATCAATGGAAGGAATATTCCGAGGGCCTTGTAAAGGACATGCACTGATTTATGAAGGAACATCTCGACCAGTTGCACAAGCGTGGCAATCACCAGAATAAAGGCAATAGTCCTAAGGTATTGCAGACCATACGGCATAAGCACGTAGTTTTGCACAATCCACGTGGTCCCACTGGCAAGCGTGGTGACAAACACTACGGCCATGCTCATACCCGTGGCAGTGCTCAGACGTGTAGAAACACCTAAAAACGGGCAGTTTCCAAGATAGCGCGCTAATACAATATTATTTACAAAGATAGCGCTTACAAGCAAAAGCAGGTATTCAGACATGATTAATTCCTCAGACCCTAAACCTCTATTCCAGACCTCTAAGTAGTTACTATCATTTGGATGTGTGGCGGTTGTCTAAAAACTGGACAC